>NZ_JABXEM010000564.1:0-1194 GCF_013372595.1 Myxococcus sp. AM011 | reverse complement strand
TCCCTCCGCCGCGGGTACCTCTCCCGCGGGTGCGCCGACGGCGAAGCCTCCAGGCATCGCGGCGCCAGCGGTGCCTCCCACGCAGCGACCCACGGTGGCCGCGATGCCCGCCATCACCGCGCCCATGCCGCAGCGACAGAGCGCCACGGGGTTGCCGTCAGCGGGCCCCGCCTCCACGCCCACGGGAGCGAGGCCCACGGTCGCCGCCATGCCCGCCGTGGGTGCGCCCGCGCCGCAGCGACAGAGCGCCACGGGGCTGCCGTCAGCGGGCCCCGCCTCCACGCCCACGGGAGCAAGGCCCACGGTCGCCGCCATACCCGCCGTGGGTGCGCCCCCGAGTCCGGGGACAGGCACGCCAGCACGTCGCGCTGGACCGCCGCCCCCGCCAACAGGTGAGGTCGATCCAAGTTCAGAGGTGACACCTCCCGGGGGCACGCAGCTGACGCCTCCGCCTGGCGCGGGAATAGGACCTCGCGCGACAGCCTCGGGCACGGCGCCTCGCGTGACGTCAGCGGGCATCCCGCCGATGACGCCCGCGCCCGTCACTGGGACGACACCTTCTGCCGCGGGCCCCACTCCTCGCGCGGCTCCAGCGGGCATCCCGCCGATGACGCCCGCGCCCGTCGCGGGCACGGCGCCGTCTGTTTCAAGCCCCGCATCACGTGCGACCGCGCCGGGCATCCCGCCGATGACGCCCGCGCCCGTCGCGGGCACGACACCCGCTGCGTCGGGTCCCGCTCCTCGCGCGACTCCAGCGGGCATTCCACCGATGACGCCGGCTCCTGTCTCGGGCGCCGTGCCATCGGGTCCCGCTCCTCGCGCGACTCCAGCGGGCATTCCACCGATGACGCCCGCACCCGTCGCGGGAGCCACGCCTCGCACGGCCGCGCCTGGCACGGTGCCTCCGCCCCCAGGGTCGGGCCCCGCTCCTCGTGCGACTCCAGCGGGCAGCGCACCGATGACGCCCGCTCCGGTCGCTGGCACACCGCCTCGCGCGGCGTCCACGAGCACGGTCCCTCCGCCTCCAGGGTCGGGCCCCGCTCCTCGGCCCACACCGGCGGGCATCGCTCCGATGACGCCCGCTGTCGCTGGAGCCTCGCCTCGCGTGGCGCCCATCGCGGGCACGCCGCCTCGCGCGGCCCCGGCCATCACCTCGCCCCTGACGCCCCCGCCCGTCGCGGGCGCCATCATCCC
>NZ_JABXEM010000563.1:0-1203 GCF_013372595.1 Myxococcus sp. AM011 | reverse complement strand
GGGTATTGGCCACGGGGCGGCCAATGGGAAGGGTGAGGCCGGACTCCAGGCCCGAAACCTCGGCGAAGGTGGCGTCGATGGTGACTTCGGTGGGGCCGTAGAGGTTGACGAGCCGGACGGAAGGCAGCGTGGCGCGCAGGCGGGAGGCGGATTCGGAGGGAAGAGCTTCGCCGCCGCAGAAGAGCCAGCGCAGGCGTGAGGCCTGGGAGAGGGAAGTCTCCTCCAGCATGAAGCGCAGCAGGGAGGGCACCACCTGGAGGACGGTGACCTCGTGGCGCACGACGCACGCGAGTAGAGCGGCCGGGTCGCGATGAGCGTCGGGAGGAGCGAGGACGAGGGGAGCGCCCACCAGCAGCGGAGCCCAGCACTCCCAGACGGAAGCATCGAAGCTCAACGGCGTCTTCTGCAGCACGCGGTCCGCGGCCGTCAGGCCGAAGGTGGAGAGCAGCCAGGCCATATGGTTGGCCAGGGCACGGTGGGAGACGACGGTGCCCTTGGGCTGGCCAGTGCTGCCGGAGGTGTAGATGACGTAGGCCGGATGCTCGGCACCGGAGATGGATGCCAGCGAGGCCGTGCCGGAGAAAGCATCCTCCTGACCATCGATGCAAATGACAGCGGGGCCGTCGGGCAGCAATGCGCGCAGCGAGTGCTGGGTGAGAAGCACCGGCGCGGCGGAGTCGCGAAGCATGAAGGCCAGCCGCTCGCGAGGGTAGCTGGGGTCGAGCGGCACGTAGGCGGCGCCGGCCTTGAGGACGCCCAGGAGAGCCACCGGAAGCTCCAGCGAGCGCTCCATGCAGAGGGCAACGAGAGTCCCAGGTTTCACGCCCAGGGACGCCAGGTGCGAAGCAAGCCGAGAGGAACGCGCCTCCAACTGCCCATAGGTGAGCGAGCCGGAATCACTGACCGCCGCCAGGGCTTCGGGAGTGCGAGAAGCCTGGGCGCTGAAGAGCTGGTGCACGCACGCATCCGCCGGGAAGTCGGCAGTGGTGGCATTCCACTCCACCAGCACGCGCGACTGCTCGGCCTCGTCCATCATCGACAGAGAGGAGACGGGACGAGAAGGGTGCGTGAGTGCAGAGCGCAGCAGCGTCCGCAAGTGCTCCACCAGGCGAGTGATGGAGGCGGAGTCGAAGAGGTCGGAGCAGAAGTCGAGCGAGCCAACGAAGCCGTCGGGGGACTCGGCGAGGGTGAGGCTCAAGTCGA
>NZ_JABXEM010000562.1:0-1220 GCF_013372595.1 Myxococcus sp. AM011 | reverse complement strand
GGCGTGATTTCGGGGATGGGCATGGGGCTTTTTTCCGTCAGGCAGTCACGGCGCAGAAGCGCTCGTAGTCGATGAGCTCCACCTTCGCGCCCGGCGCGCACACCGGACACCCGACGTCCCGGCGCAGCTTCAGCTCCTGGAAGCGGGTGGTCAGCGCGTCGAAGGTGAGCAGCCGGCCCACGAGCGTCTCGCCCTGGCCGAGCAGCAGCTTGAGGGCCTCGTTGGCTTGCAAGAGGCCGATGATGCCGGGCAGCACGCCCAGCACGCCGGCCTCCGCGCACGACGGCGCCAGCTCTGGGGGCGGCGGGGCGGGGTAGAGGCAGCGGTAGCACGGGCCCTGGCCGGGCACGAAAGTCGTCACCTGGCCCTCGAAGCGGAACACGGAGCCGTGGATGTTGGGCAGGCCCTTCATGAGGCACGCGTCGTTGAGCAGGTAGCGGGTGGGGAAGTTGTCCCCGCCGTCGAGGACGAGGTCGAACCCCTCCAGCACGCGCAGGACGTTGTGCGAGGTGAGTCGCTCCTGGAAGGGGATGACGCGGACGTCCGGGTTGAGGGCCTCAATCGCGGCCTTCGCGCTCACGACCTTGGGCTGGCCCCGGCGCTCCTGGGTGTGCAGCACCTGGCGCTGGAGGTTGCTCAGGTCCACCACGTCCGAGTCGACGATGCCCAGCGTCCCCACGCCCGCCGCCGCCAGGTACAGCGCCGCCGGTGAGCCCAGCCCGCCGGCGCCCATCAGCAGCACGCGCGACTTCAAGAGCTTCGCCTGCCCCTCCTCGCCGACCTCCGGGAGGATGAGATGCCGGCGGTAGCGCTCCTTCTGTTCGGCGCTGAGCACGAAGGGCTTCTCCACCGGCAGCGCCGCGTCGCTCCAGCGGTTGTAGCCCCCCGCCAGCGAGGCCACGCGCGTGTAGCCCAGCTCCTTCAGGCTCTTCACCGCCAGCGCCGAGCGCGTCCCTCCGGCGCAGTAGACGACGAGCTCCTCGTCCCGCCCGGCCCGCTCCTCGATTCGCAGCTCCAGGTAACCCCGGGGGATGTGCACGGCGCCAGGCAGCCGCCCCCCCGCGTACTCGTCCGCCTCCCGCACGTCGATGAGCTTCACCGAGGCCCGGTCGTCCAGGAGCCGCTTCACCTCGTCCACGGTGACTTCGCGAATCTCCTGTTTCACACCGGCCAGAAGCTCACGGAAGGATGGGGCCATGGGGCGGGGTATAACCCGAGGG
>NZ_JABXEM010000561.1:0-1245 GCF_013372595.1 Myxococcus sp. AM011 | reverse complement strand
TGGGCGTGATCCGGTTCGGTGGACAGGTTGACTACGCCGCTGCTCTTTCGAACTCAGCCGGCGCAGCGTAGCCGATTGCCGAGTGCATGCGTTGCTGGTTGTAGAAGACCTCGATGTAGTCGAACAGCTTCACCCTCGCGTCGTTGGCGCTCTCGAAGAATTCTCCCAACTCATTCTTGAGCGTGCTGAACCAGCTCTCCATCGCCGCGTTGTCGTAGCAGTTGCCGCGCCGGCTCATGCTGCAGACGATTCCGTGTCGCTCCAGAGCGTTCCGGTAGTCCTCACTGGCGTAGGTGCTCCCCTGGTCCGTGTGGTGCAAGAGCCCCTCGGCCGGACATCGACGGCGCAGCGCCATGTCCAGCGCCTTGAGCGTCAGGTGCCTGTCGTTCATCGCGCTGAGCGCCCAGCCCACGACGAAGCGCGAATAGAGGTCGACGATGGCCGCCAGGTAGAGTTTGCCTCCCGCGGTGGACAGCTCGGTGGTGTCTCCCACCCAGCGCTCATTCGGGCGGTGCGCCGTGAATCGCCTGTCGAGCAGATTGTCCGCCACTGGCTGCTGATGCTCGCTCATCGTCGTGCTTCGGTAGCGTCGACGCATCCGGCCCACCAACGACTCCTCACGCATGAGACGGATGACGCGATTGCGGCCAACGTGCACTCCCTGGTTCCGCAAGGCGCGGTGGATGCGCGGGCTGCCGTAGGTAGAGCGCCCTTTCTGGTGAGCTTCGTGCACCAGCACCTTCAACTGAGCGTCCTGCCTCTGTCGCGCGCTCGGAGGCCTACGGGTCCACGCGTAGAAGCCCGAACGTGACACCTGCAGCATGCGGCACATCTTGCTGATGGAGAAGCAGGCCTGCTCCGCACGGATGAACTCAAACTTCACCCGTTCTCCTTCGCGGTGTAGGCCACCCATTTTTTTAGCAGCGCTCGCTCCATTTCCAGCTCGCGCACCTGCTTGCGTAGCTTCGTGAGCTCCTGCCGCTCCCCGCTCGTCAGCGCTCCGGGCTTGCCCTGGCCCTTGTCCGCACGCGCCTGGTCCACCCACATCCTCAGCGCCGACATCGTCAGGTCCAAGTCTCTCGCCACCTGGGACGTTGTCTTTCCCTCTTCCAGCACCAGCCTCACCGCCCCGGCCTTGAACTCCTCCGTGTAGCTACGCCGGGGACGTCGTGGCTTCTTCACTTCCGTCATGTTGGACACCGTACCTGCCTCTTCCTTGGTGTCCACTGAAGCGGATCAAGCCCA
>NZ_JABXEM010000560.1:0-1250 GCF_013372595.1 Myxococcus sp. AM011 | reverse complement strand
CGGCGCGTCCCCGTCCTCCCGCGTGTCGGGCACGTCTCCCACCATCATCACCGGCGCGCACACCTGGCGCTCCTCCCGTGGGGTTCGGAAGCGCGGCGCGCCCAGGCTCCGCGCGGTGGCTCCGGTGCGCGGCGGCGCTTCCCACGCCAGCCCCGCGCCGTAGCTCAGGCGCGAAAGGTCCCAGTGCGCGCTGGCGTCCGGGGTGAAGAGGCTCCAACGCAGCGTGGGAAACCGCCCCACGAGGAAGGGCGCCGCCAACCTGACGACGAGGTGGTCCGGCCGGTACCACGCGACGTACCGCTCCGCATCGTCGGAGGAGCCTCGACGGAAGCGGACGCGAATCACGAGGCTCCGCACGTCCCTCCGCACCGCGCGCTCCATCCGCCGCAGGCGCTGGACATCCCGGTCCACCTCCCGTTCCAGGAGGCGCCGCTCCCCGTGAGTCAGCCGCCAGAGCACGCGGTACAGCAGCGCCCAGCGCTCCGGCTCCCGGTGACACACCACCTTCTCCGCCAGCTCCAGGAAGTCCCGGGGCACCACCGGCAGCGCCCCCGCCTCCATGCCGCTCAGGAGCGCATCCACCCGCCCGTTCCACGGGCCCCGCGCTTCCTCGAAAGACACCCGCTCCGGAGGCAGTCCCCGCGCCAACAGCCCCCGCGACACTTCCCGAAACGATGCCAGCTCCGGCGCCACGCTCACCCGCACCTGGACCTCCTGGTCGCTCAGCGACACACGCCGCGAGCCCCCTCCGAGGGTGCTCGCGCGCGTGGAGGGCTTCTACCCTCCAGGTCTGACATCACCACCCAACCCGTGGCGTCTCGGGCCCCCCGCGGCTATTCCTCCTTCGCGAGCGCGTCCACCTGCTCCTGGAGTCCGCCCATCTCCTCGAAGAAGGAGTCCACGGGCTGGGCCCGGGACAGGCGGAACGCCGGCGGCAGCAGCGTGCGCGGGAAGTCCAGCGAGGTGCTGAAGGGCTCATTGCCCAGCAAGTCATTCGCCCGGGACAGGGCGCCGAAGGTCAGCGTCACCACGGCGAGCACCCGCACCAGCCGCCCGGGCTCCCACCGCGCCACGTAGCGCAGGTGCCAGAACAGGCCCCAGCCCATGAGCAGGAGGAACGTCGCGTGATACAGCCAGGACAGGCCCGAGCCCAGCCCCAGGCTGAAGCCCAGGGCCGACATGAGCGGCGGCAGCGCCACCGCGCCCAGCAGCACCAGGCTGCCGATGGTGGCGTGCGTGCGGTAGTGGAA
>NZ_JABXEM010000055.1:0-46864 GCF_013372595.1 Myxococcus sp. AM011 | reverse complement strand
GGGAGCAGCGGCTCGACACGGGGGCAGGTGGGGCCACCGGGGTGGCGGTGCATGGCAACCGCGTGCTCGTGACGGGTGCGTTCTTCGCGCCGCTCACCTTCGAGGCGCGGACGCACGCGGCGGAGCCGGGTGGCAGCGAGGCCTTCGTGGCAGCGTTCGACCGCGAGGGCACCCCGCGCTGGCTGCGGACCTTCGGCTTCGAGGGACTGGACCTCGCGACGGACGAGGACGACGGCGTCACCGTCGTGGGCCGCTACGCGCACGGTGACGATTTGGGCGCGGGCCCCGTGGTCGGTGCACCGGGCGGCACCCTCAACCTCTTCCTGGTGAAGCTGGACCGCGTGGACGGCGCGTTGCGCTGGGCGAGGGGCTTCCCGATGGCGCCGTCGGGGGATGGGGACTCCTTCGCGGAGCGCTGCTTCGTCTCGTCGTCGAGGAAGGGCGCGAGTGCGCTGCTGGGCGCGCGGCGCTCCTCGATGGACTTCGGGACGGGAGTGCTGAGCGAGCCCGAGGGCGGGGGGCAGGAGCTGTTCCTCGGGGGCTTCGAGCCTTGAGGAAAATCGGCGAACGGGGCGGCTCGCGGGTAACGTGGAGCGCGTGCCTCCAACTTCGCTGAGGGCGCGGCCCGGACGCGCGCGTCGACTCCTCGTGGTGTCCGTGGGCGTGGTGACGTGCGGCGTGTTCGGCCTCGCGTGGGCGGTGGACCGCTTCGGGCAGCGCGAGCGCGTGGAGTCCTCCGACGCCGTGGTGGTGCTGGGCGCGCGTGTGCTGGCGGGAGGTGTCCCGTCCGGAGCGTTGCGGGCACGCACGGAGAAGGCGGTGGAGCTGTACCGACGTGGCGTGGCGCCCAGGCTCGTCTTCTCCGGAGGCGTGGGCGTGCATCCACCCTCGGAGGCGCGGGCGATGCTCGCGCTCGCGATGAGGTTGGGCGTCCCCGAGGAGGCGTGCGTGCTGGAGGAGGAGAGCCACTCGACGGACGACAACGCGCGGCTGACGGCGAAGCTGCTGCGTGAGTTGGGCGCGCGGCGCGTGGTGGTGGTCTCGGACCCGTATCACCTGCTGCGCGCGCGACAGTATTTCCGACTCAATGGCTTCGAGGTGAGCACCAGCCCCGCGCTGGAGACCGAGCGCAACCTGCACTGGGTAGACCGTTTCTACTGGACGGTGCGCGAGGCCATCGCGCTGTTGCTGCATCCGCGTGTGCTATGGGCTCGCGCCCCTGGGGACGGAGCGGCTCCGGCCCCCTGAGCGTGGGACACGTCCGTCCGCCACGCCACGTGGACGTCGTCATGATTCTGGTGCTGTGAGTGCTCGCGGCTCGCGCCGACCTCCGGGCACGGTCCACCACGCCACGTGGACGTCGTCACGACTCTGGCGCCGTGAGTGCTCGCAGCTCGCGCCGACCTCCGGGCACTGCCACGCGCAGCAGCACGGGCTCCCCCGGGGTGGACTCCTTCAGCACGCGCGCCAGGTCCGTCGCGCGGCGCACCGGCTGACCGCCCGCCTCCACCACCACCATGCCCGGCATCAGCCCGGAGCGCTCGGCGCTGGATCCCGGCACCACGTCCGTCACCAGCGCGCCCGCGCGAGGCAGCTCCTGCGCTCGCGAGAGCCTCGGGTCCATGTCCGACAGGCTCAAGCCCACGCGCTGATGCGGCGGCTCCGCGTGCTCCTCCGGCGGCTTGCGCGAGGCCACGCCCTCCAGGTCCGGCCGCGTGCCCAGCTTCGCCTTCAGCTCCGTCTTCTTCCCCTCGCGATAGACGGTGAGCGGCAGCTCCGAGCCCGGCGCCTTGAGCGCCACCGTGCGCGTGAGCGCGCGACCCGAGGTGATGGGGCGTCCTCCCGCCGCGACGATGATGTCATCCGGCTTCAGGCCCGCGTCGGCGGCAGGCGTGCCCTCGTTCACCTCGGTGACGATGGCGCCCTCGCCCTTGGCCACGCCCAGCGCGCCGCCCAGGTCCGGCGTCAAATCCTGCACGGCGACGCCCAGCCAGCCCCGCGTGACGGCGCCCTTCTTCTCCAACTGCGGCAGCAGCTCCTTCACGAGCGAGCTGGGCACGGCGAATCCGATGCCGGAACCCTGGCCAATGATGGCGGTGTTGATGCCGACCACCTCACCATGGAGGTTGAACAGCGGCCCGCCGGAGTTGCCCGGGTTGATGGCGGCGTCCGTCTGGAGGAAGTCGTCGAACGGCCCCACCTGGATGTCACGGGCCTTGGCGGAGAGGATGCCCACGCTGACGCTGGAGGCGAGCCCGAAGGGGTTGCCGATGGCCACCACCCAGTCGCCCACGCGCAGCGCATCCGAGTCTCCCAGCTTCACCACCGGAAGCCCCTTCACGTCGCCCTGGAGCTGGAGCACCGCCACGTCCGTGAGCGGGTCCGTCCCCAGCACCTTCGCGTCCATCTCGCGCCCGTCGGGAAACTGGACGCGTATCTCCGTGGCATCCGCCACCACGTGGTTGTTGGTGAGCACCAACCCCCGCGCGTCGATGACGAAGCCGGAGCCCAGGCCCTGGCGCGGGCCTTCGTCACGCGGGTCCTCGAAGGGAGAGCCAAAGGGCATGCCGGGCATGCCTCCGCCGAACGGAGAGCTCCGCCCATCTCCATTCCACGGAGAGCCGGAGCGCGAGCGACGCGCGGGGGCGGCCTCGCGCACCTCCACGTTGACGACGGCCGACTTCACCGACTCCACCAGCGGCGCGATGGACGCGAGCGCCCCACGCATGTCCGGCGGCATCTGCTGCTTCGCGGGAGCGGCGCTGTCCGGGGCCACCTCGGGCGAGGGCGTGGCGGCGGACTCCTGCTCAGCGGTTGGCGGAGGAGCGGGCTGGGCTTCGTCCTGCCCGCGGCGGCAGCCCGCGAGTGTCAGGACCAGGCCCACGGCCACCGCGCGTCTGCTTGCTTTCATCGCGTGCCTCCCCTCGCATCAACGCCGCGCTGCCATGGTGCGGAAAGTCGTCCATCGGATGCGCCGGGCCTCGCCGGGCACGGAAGGACGCCGCGTGTCACTTGAGGTGGGGCGCCTCGGGAGAGAAGGCACGAGGAAGCGGGCCTTGCTCGCCCGCTCCACGGGCTTCAGGCCGAGCGCTCGCGGGCCGTCGTCGCGGCGCTCGGAGGCCCCAGCGTGTCGATGCGGCGCAGTAGCTTCTCCAGGATGCGGAAGAGCGCCTTGCGGTCCACGCCGTCGAGGATGGAGAGCAACTGGCCCATGCCCTGGGTCATGAAGCGCTCGAGCCGCTGGTAGGTCTGCATGCCCTCGGGCGTGAGGCGACAGCGGACCACGCGACGGTCGGCCGCGCTGCGCTCGCGCTGCAGGTGGCCCTCGCGCTCCAGCCGGTCGACGAGCCCGGTGACGGTCTTCTCGGTGACGCCCAGTCGGCGAGCAAGCTCGCCCATCGTGAGCGAGCCATCCTGGCCAAGCCAGAGCAGCGCATGCACCTGCGGGGCCGTGAACTGGAGCTGCTCGCAGGTGCTGGCGATGGGGTCACGGAGCGAACGGCGCCGGCCCAGCGCGAGCAGAAGCTGCTGGAGCTTCAGCACGTCCGCCGAGATGTCCTCATCCTCTTTAGGGTGGATATTCCGTGACACGGAGTATGGCTTAGCGGGCAGGGCCCCACGGGTCAACCCGTTGTCACGGCGTGGGCAGCCGTGCGGACAATGCGCTCCCCCTCGGGGGGAGCTAAAGGAGCGTCCAGGAGTGCGTACCATGTCCAGGCTGTGCGTGCTGTCCCTGATGCTCGTGGCGGGGCTCGCGAGCGCGGAAGAAGGCCTCGTCTTCGCCGCCGCGAGCACCACGGATGTGCTCCAGGAGTTGAAGCCCGCCTTCACCGCGGCCACCGGCCATTCGGTGGTGTTGGCGCCAGGCTCGTCCGGAGACCTGGCGCGTCAAGCGATTGCGGGGGCTCCCGCGGATGCCTTCCTCTCGGCGGACGTGGCGAGGATGGAGGCCGTCCAGCAAGCGGGTCTGGTGCAACCCGGGACGCGAGCCGACCTGTTGTCCAACCGGTTGGTGGTGGTGGTGCCGGTGGACTCGAAGCGGAAGCTCGCCGGGCCCGAGTCGCTGAAGGGACTGAAGCGGTTGGTGTTGGCGGACCCGGCCATCGTCCCCGCTGGGGTGTACGCGAAGGCGTGGCTGGAGAAGGTGGGGCTGTGGAAGGACCTGGAGTCCAAGGTCATCCCAGCACTGGATGTGCGGGCCGCGCTGTCGGCGGTGGAGGCGGGCCGCGTGGACGCGGGTGTGGTGTATGCGACAGACGCGGCGCAGTCGAAGAAGGTGCGAGTGGCGTTCGAGGTGCCCCAGGCGGACGCGCCCCACATCGTCTACCCGGTGGCGGCGCTGACGAAGGGCAAGGCACCCGAGGTGGGGAAGGCCTTCGTGCGCTTCCTGCAGACGGAGCCCGCGCGCGCGGCCTTCCGGCGACATGGCTTCATCGTGCTCGCGCCGGATGCGGGGAAGCCCGCGAAGTGACCGACGACACGACGGGGCTGGTGCTGTTCACGGTGAAGGTGGCGGTGGTGGCCACGCTCATCATCCTCCCGCCTGGAGTGGCCGCGGCGTACGCGCTGGCGCGCTGGCGAGGACCAGGGCGGGGCTTCGTGGACACGGTGCTCGCGCTGCCGTTGGTGCTGCCGCCGACGGCGGTGGGCCTGGTGCTGCTGGAGTTGTTGGGCCGCAATGGTCCGCTGGGGCGGATGCTGGATGCGGTGGGCGTGGAGGTGGTCTTCACGCCCGGGGCGGTGGTGCTGGCCAGCGCGGTGATGGCATTTCCCTTGTTGGTGCGCTCGGCGCGTTCGGGCTTCGAGGAGGTGGACCCAAGGCTGGTGGCGGTGGCGCGTACGCTGGGGGACACGCCGGCGCGAGCGTTCTTCCGGGTGACGCTGCCCCTGGCGTGGCGCGGCGTGGCGGTGGGCGCGCTCCTGGCGTTCTCCCGCGCGCTGGGCGAGTTCGGCGCGACGGTGCTGGTGGCGGGGAACATTCCCGGACGCACGCAGACGCTGTCGCTCGCCATCTTCCAGCACACGCAGTTGGGGCAGGACGCGCGAGCGCTCCAGTTGGCGGGCATCGCGGCGTTGCTGGCCTTCGTGGCGGTGTACGCCACGGAAGGGCTGACGCGCTGGCGGGGACGGCGGGTGCGCGCTTGAGCCTGGAGGTGTCCGTGAGCTTGGGGCTGACGCGTTGGCGGGGACGGCGGGTGCGCGCTTGAGCCTGGAGGTGTCCGTGAGCTTGCCGCTGGCGCGCTTCGCGCTGGAGGTGGACGTGCGGCTGGAGGGCGCGTCGGTGGCGGTGATGGGCCGCTCGGGCTCGGGGAAGACGTCGCTGCTGGAGGTGCTCGCGGGGCTTCGACGCGGCGCGCGCGGGCGAGTCGTGGTGGGAGGGCGCGTGCTGTTGGACAGCGCGGCACGCGTGGACCTGGCGCCGGAGGCTCGGCGCATGGGGTACGTGCCGCAGGACGCGCTGCTCTTTCCCCACCTCACAGCGGAACAGAACGTGCGCTATGGCGCGCGCGCGGGCCGGCCGTCGCGCGTCGACGAAGCCGTGGCGCTGCTGGAACTGGGGCCCATGTTGCACCGCTATCCGGCCACGCTGTCGGGCGGCGAGAAGCAGCGCGTGGCGTTGGCGCGAGCGCTGGCCACGGACCCGGCACTGCTGTTGCTCGACGAGCCGCTGGCCGCGCTGGACGTGACGCTGAAGGAGCGCGTGCTGCCGTACCTCTTGCGCGTGCGGGACGAAGCACGCGTGCCGATGCTCTACGTGACGCACCAGCTTGGCGAGGCGCGGGTGCTGGCGAAGGAAGCCCTGCTGTTGGAAGACGGGCGCGTGCGCGCGGCGGGGCCCGCGTCCGAGGTGCTGGGTGCCTCCGCACGCGGACTGCTGGCCTCTGAAGCCGAGGGCGAGGAGAACATCCTCGAAGGCGCGCTGGAACGAGTGCCCGAGGGTGGCACCCGGTTGCGAGTGACAGAGGGTCTGTCGCTCTGGGTCCCCGACGCGCCGGAACTCCCGCCAGGCACGCGCGCGGCCTACGCGGTGCCGGCCGAGGACATCCTCCTGTCCATGGGACCGCTGTCGGGAGTGTCAGCGCGCAACGTGCTCGCGGGCAACGTGGTGGGTGTGGAGCGCGTGGGGGCAGGGGAGGCCGCGGCCACGGTGGACATCGCGGGAACGCGGTGGGTGGTGCGACTCACGGAGGCCTCGGTGCGTGAGCTGGGCGTGGCTCCGGGAGTCCGCGTGCACCTGGCGGTGAAGACCTCCGCGTGTCGCAGGCTGCGATGAGCCGCGAAGACAGTGCCGCTGCCCACCCCCAGGGTGACGAGACACCGGACAAGGTGTCCCATCCCCTGGAAGCGGGCAATCACATCACGTGCTCAGTGCAGGCGCTGGTAGAGGACGTCGAGGAGTGAGCCGTCGTCGCCGCTCAGCTCCCAGAACATCGCGCCGCCCAGGTTCTTGCTCAGGATGTAGTCCGACTTCGAGTGGAGCGTCTGCGGGTCGTCATACGCAATCCACACCTGGGTGGACGGGCTGTAGACGTAGGCCTGCTTTGCCTCGGGGTGGATGAACTTGGAGTACCCGGAGCCGGCGCGCTCGTAGTTGGCCTTCACGTCCTTGTAGTCGAACACGCCCGTCAGCCCGGACTGGCCATCATCCCAGGTGCCGCGCGTGGGCACGCCATTCTGGAACAGGCCGTTGTTCACGTTCGGCACGCCGCCCCAGCCACGGCCGTAGAACGGAACGCCGACGACAATCTTGTTCGGCGCGACGCCCAGCTCGAGCATCTTCGCCACCGAGCCATCCGTGTAGAAGCCCGTGCTCGCGCCCGGGTCATTCGTCACGCGGTTGAGCGCCGAGTGGAAGTTGACCGTGCTCTCGAAGGAGCCGTGATAGTCGTAGCTCATCACGTTGATCCAATCGAGGATGTTGGACAGGTTCTTCGTCTCCTGCTGGTTGGCGAGCAGGGCCGGCGAAGCGCCCGTGGCGATGGTGAGCAGGTACGGCTTGCCCGTCTGCGCCGTCACCGCGTTGAGCTGGCTGCGGAACTCCGCCATCAGCGCCGTGTAGTTCTGCTTGTCCGCCGGGTTGTTGGTGTTGCCGGGCAGGCCGCCGCCCACCGGGTACTCCCAGTCGATGTCGATGCCGTCGAAGACGCCGGTGCCATTCACCGGGTCCACGCCGGGATACTGGCCCTTGATGAACATGTCGACGCAGGACTTCACGAACGCCGTGCGGGACGCCGCGGTGGCGGCCACCTGCGAGAAGTACTTCGACCACGTCCAGCCACCGACGGAGATGAGGACCTTGAGGTGCGTCTGCGTCCGCTTCAGCTCCTTGAAGGCGCGGAAGTTGCCGCGCAGCTGCCCCGGGTCCCACTCGCCCGACCAGCCGCCGCCCTTGTCGATGTCCGCGAACACGTCACCGAGGACGCACTTGCCATCCGCGGAGATGTTGGAGAACGCGTAGTTGATGTGCGTCAGCTTGGCCGCGGGGATGTTCGAGACCTGGTAGTTGCGGCCGTAGATGCCCCACTGGGTGAAGTACCCCACGATGCGCTTGCTCGTGTTGCCGCCGGGAATCGCGACCGTGACGGGGACCTCGCGCGTGCCCACGTTGCCGGCCGCGTCGAAGGCCCGGAAGATGTAGTTGTAGGAGCCGTTCTGCGCGGCGCTGGAGAAGCTGCGCGTGAAGCTGTTGCCAGTGGAGACGACGGTGCCGTTCTCCAGGAGTTCCACTCTCGTCACACCCACGTTGTCCGAGGCGGTGGCCGTCAGCGTGACGGAGCCCGCGGCGGTGATGTTCGTGGTGCTGGCGGTGAGCGTGACGGTGGGCGCGGTGGTGTCACCGGGGATGGTGATGGCCACCGTGACGGGGACCTCGCGCGTGCCCACGTTGCCGGCCGCGTCGAAGGCCCGGAAGATGTAGTTGTACGTGCCGTTCTGCGCGGAGCCGGAGAAGCTGCGCGTGAAGCTGTTGCCCGTGGAGACGACGACGCCGTTCTCCAAGAGCTCCACGCGGGATACGCCCACGTTGTCGGTGGCCGTGGCCGTCAGCGTGAGCGAGCCCGGCGCGGTGATACGCGTGGTGCTGGCACTGAGCGTGACGGTGGGCACGGTGGTGTCGCCGCCTCCCGCGGGCCCCAGGTCCAACCACAGGGACGCGACGGCTGGAGGCGTCCAGTCCGCTTGCGACGTGTGCGCCTGACGGCACTGGTAGAGCCGACCACCGTAGGTGACTTGCGTGCCCACCGAATAGGCGACGCCCACCGACCACTCCGTGGCGAGCGGGGCCTTCATCACGCTGCCAGGGCCCTCGCCCTGCGAGGAGGAAACGTCCTGCCCGCAACCGCCAGCGGACAGAGCTGTCACCATCAGTCCAATGAACCACTTGCTGCGACGCATGCTTGCTCTCCTCGGTGCGAGCCCAGGGCGCACCACGCGTCGTCCACGCGTGGTTGGCTCGGGAACCCGTTTCCAGGAAGGAGGCTTGGACCTATTATTCCGGGTTAATGCCTCGCGGCATTCCGAGGAGAAATCGGTGTGAGGCTTTGCGGTGGACGGTGTGGATGGAAGAACACGCGCTCACCGGAAGCAAGGCCTGTATGGCCTCAGTGCCACTGTTCGTTTCCACCCACCCACGTGGCCTGCACGGAGAGGTCCTCGCGCAGCAGGGTGAGGTCCGCGCGGTATCCGGCGGCGAGCCTGCCCAGTCGCCCCTCCAACCCGAGCGCCTGGGCGGGGTAGAGGGACGCCATGCGCAGGGCTTCCTCCAGCGGGAGGCCGAGCAGGCGGAGGCAGTTGCGCACCGCCGCTGACATATCGATGTCCGCGCCCGCCAGCGTTCCGTCCTCCGTCACGAGCCGGCCGTCCCGGCGCAGGATGGTGAGGCCGTACAGGGTGAAGGTGGACTCTTGGGTTCCCACGGGTGGCATCGCGTCCGTGACGAGAATCACCTTGCCGGGGGGCTTGGCCTTCAAGAGCTGGCGAAGGTTCGCGGGGTGGACGTGGTGGCCGTCGACGATGACGCTGCACCACGCCTCGTCCGCGCTGAAGCCCGCCTGGACGGGTCCGGGTTGGCGGCCCAGCACCGGAGGCATCGCGTTGAACAGGTGGGTGAAGCCGCGCACGCCGGCCGCGACGGACTCCATGGCGCGCTCGAAGCTCGCCGTGGTGTGGCCCGCGAAGAGGACCGCGCCGGCGTCACTGAGGCGTCGCAGGATGGCGTCCTCCACGCACTCCGGCGCCAGCGTCATCAGCAGTCGTCCGCCCGCGCAGGACAGCTGTGCCGCGAGCGCGGTGAGGGACTCGAGGTCGCTCGGCTCCGGCTGGCGGATGTAGCGCGGCGCGTGAACGCCGGGGCGCTCGGGGCTGATGAAGGGGCCTTCCAGGTGGATGCCGAGCACTCCGCCACCGGGACGGGCCATGGCCTCGGATGCGGCCGCGCAGGCGCGCGTGGTGAGGTCGGGTGTGTCGGTGATGAAGGTGGGGAGCAGGCCGGTGGTGCCCGTGCGCCGCATCGTCGCGGCGATGGCGAGCGCGGCGTCGACGGTGGGGGACTCGTTGAACAGGACGCCGCCCGCGCCGTTGACCTGGAGGTCGATGAAGCCAGGGGCGAGCAGGGTGTCCGAGGGCAGCGTGCGCGGGGTGATGCCCACGGGGGCGTCCTGACGCGGGACCACCGCGACGATGCGCTCGTCGTCCAGCACCACCGCGTGCCCGTCGAGAACGCCCTCCCCGGTGAATACGCGGGCGCCCAGCAGGACCTGCGTCATCTCGGGGTCTCCATCATCCCCGGGTCGAAGAGCTCGGCTTCGTGTGTGTCCACCGACATCACTCCTCCTCGGGTCGAATCCGCTGGATACCACCATGAGCCGCACAGTGCTGTCCGCATGATGGACAGAATGGTTGCTCGCCTGTCCGGTGTGGCGGAGGGCTTCACGGGGACCGTTCGATGGGAGCACGGTCGCGTGCCGACGCTTCGACGAACTGGAGCCAGGAGACACAGGCGGACCGAGGCCGGAGAACAGCGGCATCCGGAGGCCTCTCGATATCGAGGGACCGCTGAGGGGGCGGCGGGCCTGCGCGTGGCCCGCAGGCATCCGCATGTGCCTCCGTGGCCAGCATGTCTGGTGATGCTTCAGCGCTCGGCGACGCTTGGGATTGAACAACCCGCCGTGTGAACCCAGGCCTGGGGGTTGTTTCCTGGCGTGTGCCTCACAACTCCGTGGAGCGCTTTCGTTGAGCAAGCGCCTGGGCTGTGCCCCCGTGTACGGAAGAGGAGTCAGGTGATGCGGAGATTGCGGACGAAGACAGTCACGCTCGGTGTGGTCCTGCTGGGCTGGGTGGTGCTCTCGGGCTGCGGGCAACCCGAGGAGGGCGTGGCGCCCGAAACGCACGGAGACGACGTGGGCCGCCCCATGGCATCCCAGGAGGCCGTGGGTCCGCCGAGCGTGCGCGCGTGGCAGGTGCTGGACCCGGGCCTCATCTATCGCGGCAACACGCGCTCCTCGCGCATCGCACGGGACAGCGCGGGCAACGTGCTCACCCTGGCGAGCTACTGGCGAAACGGCTCCGAGCGCACGCTGGAGTTGCTCAAGCTGAACCCCTCCGGGCAGGAACTCTGGCGCAAGGTCTTCGCGTGGCCCGTGGCGCAGCTCCAGCCGGCCGAATCCGACTTCTATTCGTTCCCGGACCTGGTGGTGGATGCCTCCGACAACATCCTCCTGGCGGGCCACGCACCGGAGACGATGGACCTGGGCGATGGCGCGCTGGGCAAGCGCTCATTCGTGGCGAAGTTCTCTCCAGCGGGGACGCTGCTGTGGAAGAACGCCCTGTGTGACGAGCTGGGCATCCGCGCCGTCGCGGTCGACTCGCAGGGCGCGGTGTGGCTCGGAGGGCAGGTGGGCCTGAACTGCAACGTGGGTGGTGGTGTCCGGTGGCTGCTGGATGTCCCAGGGTGGCAGGGCTACATCGCGAAGTTCGACGCGAATGGCGACTACGTCTTCGACCGCGCGATAGGTGGCAAGGGCGACCGCGTGGAAGTCATGGACCTGAAGACCTCCTCGGACGATGGCATCGTCGTCGTGGGGTGGCGCTATGTCTTCAACCGCGGTCCGGACCGGGTGGCCTTCGTGTCCAAGTTCGCCCGGAACGGTCCGCACCGCTGGTTCCACGAGTACCCCGAGGCCACTGGCGGCTTCCACTCCGTCGCCGCGCTCGGGGACGACATCGTCGCGGTGGGCAGCTATTCGGGGACCGTGCGCTTCAAGGGACAGGACTACCCGGGAGGCATCTGGGGACGTGGCAACATCGCCGTGTACTCGCTCACCGGAGAGGAGCGCTGGATGACGCTGCTCGGGGGCTGGGTGAAGGACGTCTCCACGGGCCCGCTTGGCATCGCGGTGCTGGGCGCGTGCGACGCCACCTGCCCGCCGCCCGAGGTCCAGTTCGGCGGAACGGATGGAGTCCTCGGGCTCTACTCCCCGACGGGAAGTCGACTCTGGGGCGTGGGGCTCGGGCCCTTCCACGGCGTCGCATCGGAGCTGACGTACCACCCCACGGGCGAGGTCTCCCTCACGGGGAACGTGGACGTCGATACGTCGTCGACGCCGTTCAGCGCGAAGCAATCCATCCAGCGACTGCGGCCCCAGTAGCGCGCGGCGCCTCCTCGCGTCAGAAGCGACCGCCGAGTCCGAACGAGGCCCTGTCCTGGACGACGTTCAGCGTGGGCGCGAGGCCCAGGGGAAGCGTGAGGCTCCTGGGCATCCTCGCGGCTGCGCGCGGCCGCCGGGTCCACTCCGATTCGATGGCACAGTCGTCGTCCCACTCGTCGCATGTCGGCTGCGTGTCGCCAGAGCCAAACGTCGCCAGGACCACAATCCCGGCCAGGGGGGCCAGGAGCAGCATGTATCCGCACCTGTCATGGCCATTGAGGCACAGGTAGGTGGCACCGATGAGCCCACCTCCGGCGACGACCAGTGCCAGGCCCAGGGCTACCGGAGACGTGGAGGTCTCGTCCGAGGTGTCGCTGGTGCTGGTGTCGAGTCCTCGAACGCCGTGGAACCTCAGCAGGGCGTACCGCTGGGACATGCGAGTGTCCCGCAGCCGCGCGGAACGTTCTCTCACAGGGAAGTCGAAGGGACGGGGTTTCGCGCTGACGACACCCGGTGAGAGAACCAATGCAGCGAGCACCACGAAGCCACACAGATGCCTGTTCATGAAGTCCGTACCCACACGTGGCGCCGGCCAGCCACGAGGGGCACGCAGAGCAAGCCTCATGCCCCATCAAGCCACGAGGAGCGATGATGCGGCTTCATGCGCAAGGTGTGCAGCGCGCTGCACACGGACCGCGACAGCGTGGGCGCGGTCAGGGGGACGCGCCTGCTCGGCCTGGGCCTGTCGTGCCTCCAGCTCGCGGTAGTGCTCGGCGAGGACGTCGAAGGCCTGCTTGCGCTGGCCCGTCTCCGAGAGCAGCCCCTTGCGATTCCACCCCTGCTGGTAGACGGGACGTTGTCTCCGCGGCGAGCGGAAATCCTTCAGCACCCACGGCACCATGCCCCTGCGCACCGCATTCCGCGCAAGGAGTCGCATCGTCCATCGAGCGCGGCCCTCGGGCGGCGATGCACAAGCCATCGCTACCATCTCGCCAGCCTGCTTCTCCGATAGGAAATGACCAGCCGACCAGAATAGCATCCGTCGCATGCTCAAAGGACGATTGCTGCTCGCTACCCTCTTCTTGGGTCTCTCCTACCCCGCCATCGCAGAAGACGAACTCGTCGACCCCGCGTGGCAGCAAGCCGCGAACAGAGCATGTGGAAGCGGACAGACTGCCAAGCCAGACTTCAACAAGGTGGACTATGAGGTTTGCAGCAATGTTCGTTGTTCTGACGCCCAGGGAAGGATGACGAAGACGGTCACTCTCGCGGACGGCTCGCCATGTAAGTATACTTTTATCACGGCCCCTCCCTTTCCAACCTTCCCTGGCACTTGTTCTAGGGGCCAGTGTCAGGTGAAGGGAGGGCTGAATCGCTAACAATAATTGAGACTGGAGCAGTCGCCCAAGGCAGCGGGCCCATCCATCCTGATTCTTGTTCGGCTCTCATCCTATAGTCGCCGTTCGGGAGAGAGCGAAGTCGCCCTCCCCCCTGTATCAGGGAAGAAGTCGCCTCGGCTGACGACGAGGTGCGCACCTGGACTGCGCGGCACCGACACATGACGTTGTGCCTGGTGGCACACGTCTTCCTGGCTGCCGCGCGCGCCATGGCCAACCTTCCATACCAAGCCGTTGCCAGGCAGTGTCACTACCGGACCCGAGAGGCGCCGAGCGAACTACAGCTGTAGGACTGAGCTCATGGGCACTGGCCTCGGTCAAAAGCATCTCGTTTCAGCGTCAGGGCGTGGTGCGCGCCTGTTCGGCCTGGGCCTGTCGTGCCTCCAACTTGCGGTAGTGCTCGGCGAGGACGTCGAAGGCCAGCTTGCGCTGGCCCGTCTCCGAGAGCAGCCCCTTGCGATTCCACCCCTGCTGGTAGACGGGGTGTTGTCTCCGGGGTGAGCGGAAATCCTTCAGCACCCAGGGCGACAGGCCGCGCAGCGAGGGCACCTTCTCGCTCATCGCCAGCGTCTGACGGTGGTACTCGGCCTGGAACTCCTCGGAGAACTTCCGCTTCAGTCCGGGCTCGTGGAATCCCGCCTGCGCGTCGGCGCCGAACTCGGAGAAGATGAGCGGCTTGCCCGTGTCGTTGCGCCAGCCGATGCCCGGCAGGTCCGCCAGCGCGTCGTCGGAGTACCAGCCGTTGTAGGTGTTCACCGCCGCGACGTCGAGGTGGCTCACCAGCGGGTCCTTCACCACCATCACCGACTTCCCCTTCTCCTGGACGCGGTCGATGAGCAGCGCCGCCGTCACCAGCCGCGTGTCGTCGAGCGCCCGCGCATCCGCCGCCAGCCGCGCCAGGAAGGCATTGCGCGCGTCGCTCACCGGCGTCTCGTTGGCCACGCTCCAGAAGGCGATGGAGGCGCGGTTGCGGTCCCTCAGGATGTTCTCCGCGAGCATCCGCCGCGCCGTCTCCAGCGTCTCGGCCCGGGCGAAGTTGACGCGCCAGTAGACGGGAATCTCGCTCCAGACGAGCAGCCCCATTTCATCCGCCATGCGCGTCATGACTTCCGCGTGGGGATAGTGGGCCAGCCGCACGAAGTTGCCGTGGAGCCCGTGCTTCACCTCGCCGAGCAGCGCGCGCGCCGCGCCGGGAGTCATGGCCCGCGTGGGGTGCTTGCCCAGCTCTTCTTCGTGCAGGCTGATGCCGCGCAGGAACACCGGCTTGCCGTTGAGCAGGATGTCGTGGCCCTTCACCGCCAGCGTCCGGAAGCCGATGCGGTCCACCAGCCGATCCTCACCGGCCTCCACCGCCACCTCGTAGAGCGTGGGCTGCTCGGGACTCCAGCGCTTCAGCGCCGAGGGCTCCACCGCATCACCCGTCCAGCTCCCATCCGCGCCAGTGCGTCCCTTCAGCGTCAACGCGAGCGCGGGGACGTGCACCCGCACGTCGGAGCCACCGGCCTTTTCACCCTGGAGTCGCACCGTCGCGCGCAGCCGTCCGTCGTCGCCCAGCCGCACCCACGCATCATCGATGTAGGTGGCGGGTGTCAGCACCAGCCGCACGGGCCGGGTGATACCGCCATAGGTCTCCCAATCCGTGACGGTGGGCGGCACGGTGTCGTTGGAGCGGACGGAGTCGACGCCCACCGTCACCTGGTTCTCTCCCGTGCGCAAAAGCGACGTCACCTCGAACGCGAAGGGCGTGAAGCCTCCCTCGTGCGTTCCCACGGGCTTGCCATTCAAATACACGCGCGCCACGTAGTCGGCGGCGCCGAAGCGCAGGAACGCCCGCTGTCCCGGGGCCTTGGTCGCGGTGAACGTCCGCTGATACCAGACGAGGCCGTCGTAGTAGCGCATCGTCTCGTCGTGGGAGATCCACGAGCCGGGCAGGTGGACGACGGGCGAGCGCTGCATGTCGTACTCATAGAGCGCCATGGGGTTCGCGCGCGTGAGGACATCGACATCCACATCGTCATAGCGCCGGTGCCCGGGCCCGGCCTCCGCGCCATGGAAGCCCGCGAGCCCATCCCGGTACGGGTCCACGGACCAATGCCATGCACCCGACAAATCCTGTCCGGCACGGGCCTCCACGTTGACCAGCACGGGGCCGACCCGCGCGGGTGTCTGGGAAGGTGCACCCGCGAGGGCTTGCGTCGCCAGTCCGACAATCACGGTCATCCCTCCGCATCGTTGCTTGAGCCACCGTCCCAGCATTGTCATGCTCCGTGATTGCAAGCGTGTCCTCCACGCCTCGGCACGCGTCGCGAGAGGCGCAGGCTAGGCAGGGAGGGCCGCCCCTGTCGAACACAGGTGCGGGTCCGTCATCCGAGTCCCCGAGGTCGGGGCCACCCCTCATCCCGTAAGTCCTTCCCGAGGGTGGAGTCACACACGTCGGGCCCAGGCCTCAACACCTCACGGGATGAGGGTGACGTATGTCCACGCCGAACGACGAGGCAGCGCTCCGTCCCGCGCCACCGCCGGGGGCGACAGCGCGTTCAGTCCTCACCGTCCTCTTGAGCGTGCTGGTGGCGTTCTTTCCCAAGTGCGCCATGTGCTGGGCCGCCTACTTCAGCATGTTCGGGAGCGTCTGGCTGGCGCGCACGCCCTACGTGGAGTGGCTCTTCCCCGCGCTGCTGGCGCTCTCCGGGGTCCATCTGCTGCTCCTGTGGAGGAAGGCGCCGCGCAGGGGATACGGCCCCTTCGTCCTCAGTCTCCTGGGCCTCGCCGTCATCGTGGGCGCGCGGGGCCAGCTCGAACCTGTGCGCTGGCTGTTGTTCCTCGGCATGGCGCTGATGGTCCTCGGCTCGCTGCTGAATGGCTTCTCCATCCGTCCAACGAAGGTGGCTGTCCCAGGCTTCACGGGAAGGCAGGGTGAATCATGACGACGCAGACGTTGAGGATCCGCAGGTCCATCCAGGAGCTTCAAGACGCGTACACCCAAGGGAACAAGAAGCCGCTGGAGGACCTGATGCGCGCCTGGAAGGGCGTCAAGGAGCTCCCGCCCGATGACCCGCGCTCCTTCTTCAAGCTGGGAGGCTTTCATGGAGAGCCCTTCCGTGGAGCCGGCTGGGGCAATGCCTCGTACTGGGGCGGCTACTGCAACCACGGCAATGTCCTGTTCCCCACCTGGCATCGCATGTACCTGGTGAAGCTGGAGGAGGCCCTGCGCGGAGTTCCAGGCTGCGAGGACGTCACGCTGCCCTACTGGGATGAGACGAGCGAGGAGTCCATCCAGAAGGGCATCCCCTGGGCGCTGACGGTGAAGGACTTCGAGCTCGACGGGGAGTCGATTCCCAACCCCCTGCGCTCCTTCGTCTTCAACCAGGCCATCGTCGACCACATCGACCACGACAAGCCGAGCTACAGCAAGCCCAAGGGGTACGAGACGGTGCGCTATCCCTTGTCGGGCCTGGTGGGGAGCAAGGAAGACCTGGCCGCGACGCGGCTCCACAACAAGCACTACTCCGACTACGACAAGAACGTGGAGCTGCTCAATGCCAACGTCGTCAACTGGCTGAACTCCATCATCATCGTCGACGACAAGCCCGTCTCCACCCACGTGGCGGACAAGTACAAGAGCTGCCTGGAGGCTCCCAACTACACGGTGTTCTCCAACAACAGCTCCGCGGCGCAATGGAATGGCGAGCGGCCGGGCACCGAGCCCGTGGTTCCCCTGGAGGAACCGCACGACAGCATCCACCTGGCCGTGGGCGGCTTCGATTATCCCGGCGCGACGGACTACTCCCCGATTGATGGCGCCAACGGGGACATGGGCGAGAACGACACGGCGGGGCTGGACCCCATCTTCTTCTTCCACCACTGCAACGTGGACCGCGTTTTCTGGCTCTGGCAGAAGCGGCAAGGCTTCACCGACCACCTGGATATCATCGCCGGGTACCCCGGCACGAACTCCGTGGACGGCCAGGGCGCCACGCCCGGGGTGGCCCCCAATTCGTGGCTCGGCCTGGAGTCTCCGCTCGCGCCGTTCAAGCAGGTGGAGCAGGGCCGGGAGCGCGACTGCACCTCGCTGGACTGCATCAACATCGAGCGGCAGCTCGGCTTCACCTACAGCAAGGGCTCGCTGGAGGACCCGGCGGAGCTCGAACGCATGACCTTGAAAGCGGGGCGCGGCACGCAGGCGCTCCATGTCACGGGCATCAACCGCGCCCCCATCCGAGGCTCCTTCCTGGTCTCCGCCTTCGCCAACATCGGGGGAAAGCGCCACCACGTGGGCACCCGGGCCGTGCTGAGCCGCTGGAACGTGTCGGGCTGCGCCAACTGCCAGACGCACCTGGAGGTCCAGGCCTTCTTCGGGCTGCACGCGTTCCCGGAGAAGCTGCTCCAGGGCGCGACCTATGAAGTGGAGATTCGCGGTCGCGACGGCGTGCTCGCCAGCCACGCGAAGCAGACAGGGCCCACGGGCAAGCGACTGTTCCACCTCGAGGTGAAGTAGGCGCGGAGCCGGTCCATGACGCACGAGGACTTCTCGTGCGTCATCGCCGTGAAAACGGACATCCCTCCGTGGCGCCCTATACTGAGGGCCACGGAGGGGTACAACTCAGCATGGGTACGCGCATCCTCGGCATGGTGCTGGCCGGAGGCCAGGGAACTCGGTTGTCTCCGCTCACTCAGCGGCGCTCGAAGCCAGCGGTGCCCTTCGGCTCGAAGTTCCGCATCATCGACTTCGCGCTCAACAACTTCATCAACTCCGGCATCTACTCCATCTACGTCCTGACGCAGTTCAAGGCGCAGTCGCTGACGGAGCACATCCAGCGCGGCTGGCGCTTCGGCTCGGTGCTGCTGTCGGACTACTTCATCACCCTCGTGCCCGCGCAGATGTACCTGTACGAGGAGCTGGGGCCCGTCTGGTACCGGGGCACCGCGGACGCCATCTACCAGAACATGCATCTGGTGGAGAACCACCGCCCCGAGCACATGGCCATCTTCTCCGGCGACCACATCTACAAGATGAACGTGGCGCACATGCTGGAGCTGCACGAGGACCAGCGCGCGGACATCACCATCGCCGCGTACCCCACGCCCCTCGCGGATGCGCACCGCTTCGGCGTCATGCAGGTGGACGAGCGCGGCCGGGTGACGGAGTTCCAGGAGAAGCCCAAGAACCCCAAGCCCATCCCCGGCCGGCCCGACACCGTGCTGGCCAGCATGGGCAACTACATCTTCCGCAGCAAGGTGCTCGCGGAGCTGCTGGAAGTGGACGCCAAGACGGAGGGCTCCCAGCACGACTTCGGCAAGGACGTGCTGCCGCGCGCGCTGCGCGACGGCTACCACATCCAGACGTACGACTTCGCCAAGAACCCCATCCCCGGGCAGACGCGTCCCAACACCTACTGGCGCGACGTGGGGACGCTGGACGCGTACCACGAGGCGTCCATGGACCTGGTGTCCATCAACCCGGAGTTCGACATCTTCAACGCCGAGTGGCCGCTGCGCACCGCCAGCGAGTACAGCCCGCCCGCCAAGTTCGTCCACGAGTCCGGTGACAGGGTGGGGCGCGCGCTCAACTCCATGGTGGCCGGTGGCTGCATCATCTCCGGTGGCGTGGTGCGCGAGAGCATCCTCTTCCGCCGCGCGCGCGTGAACAGCTACGCCAGCGTGCAGCGCTCGGTCATCTTCGACGAGGTGGACATCGGCCGCCACGCGCAGGTGAAGAACGCCATCATCGACAAGGGCGTGCGCGTGCCGCCCAACACGAAGGTGGGCTTCGACCTGGAGGCGGACAAGGCGCGCGGCTTCACCGTCACCGAGGGCGGCATCGTCGTGGTGCCCAAGGGCTACCGCTTCGAGTGACGCCTCACAGCCCGCGCCTGCCGTCCACGGCATGGAACTCCCCAGTCTTGGGGACAAGTGTTGAATCTTTAATATTGAAAATGAGAATCGTTATCAAGTAGGGTGTCGGACCTGTCGAGTGGGCAGTGGGCCCACTGAGAGGGAGACGCGAATGATGAGCCATACCGAGGAGGCGCTGCCGAAGCGCGCCGGACAGCAGGGCCTGTGGGTGCTGGTCGCCGTGGGAATGTCGCTGGCGTTGCTGGTGAGCTGTGGCGAGGACGACCCGAAGGACCCGGAGCCCGAGCCCGAGCCGGAGGTGTGCGAGGCGAGCCAGGTGACGTGCACCGAGCAGACCATCGACCGGCTGAGCCTGCTGTCCGCGGTCTCCACGGGCGAGGTCCGCGAGGAGGGGACGACGGCGGGTGAGTTCCACACGTTCATCGACACGCGCGCCGGTGGCCTGACGCCGACGATGTCCTATACGTACCTGCGCTTCACGCCGACGGGGCTGACGCAGGTGCAGATTCACGACCAGGCGGCGCTCGCGTCGACGGACTGGGACATCGCGGTGCGTCGCTACACCATGCGCGTCAACAGCGGCACGTCCGGTCCGTCCTGCGTCGCGGTGGCGAACACGCCCGAGGGCACGGCGTTCGCCTCGGTGACGTCGAAGAGCGCGGCCACCGGTGAGTTCAAGACGGAGGCGTGGTTCGATGCGTCCTGCACGCTCATCCCCGACGACTCAGGCCTGGGTGGCCCCGCGACGCTGCTGGGCGGCTTCTGGACGTACCAGAGCTGCGTGGAGATGACGGGCCGCATCTTCATCGTCCGCCTGGCGGACGGCCGTCACGTGAAGCTGGAGGTGACGGGGTACTACGAGCCCTCCGCGCAGCAGGTCTGCAACGAGACGCACTCGGTGCCGCAGCCGAGCGGCTCGGGCTCCATCCGCATCAAGTGGGCGTTCCTGCCATGAGACTGGGGGCGTGGCTCCTGCTTCTTCCCCTGGGATGTGGCCCCGTGCAGGCGTCGCGGGAGCCGCATGAGCTTCCCGAGTCGCTCGGCGAGGCGCGAGCGGGGCAGCAGGCGGGAGCGCGCCCCACCTCACCCCAGGCGGTGCCGCCGAACTTCGGCGCGGACGAGCGGGTGGAGTCGGTGGTGTCCCCGAAGGGGCGCTTCCGGGTGCACTTCTCGCGCGTCGGGCTCAACGCGGTGTCGCCGGCGGACGCGGATGGCAATGGCGTGCCCGACGCGGCGGAGGTCGTCGGGCAGGCCTATGAGCGCGTCGCGGATTTCTACGTCGGGCTGGGGTTCCTCCTGCCGGGCAGCGACGCGGCGGTGGGCGAGGACAACGGTGGTGATGGGTTGTTCGACGTGTACCTCGTGGACTTCGCGGGCCGGGCGGATGGCGCCTTCCGGCTGGATGGCTGCGAGGAAGAGGACCGGAAGTGCGTGGGGCACATGCTCCAGGAGAACGACTTCGCGGGGTACGACTACCCTTCGTTCGAAGCCGCGGTGAGCATCCTGGCCAGCCACGAGTTCTTCCACGCGGTGCAGGCGGCCTACCGGCCGGGCCTGGGCAGCGTGGCGTCGGAGGGCTCGGCGGTGTGGGCCAGCGAGCGCTTCGATGAGACGCTCGATGACCTGGAGCAGTTCTCCTCGTCGTATCTCTCCCGGACGGACCGCGGCCTCGTGTTGGACCCGACGGGGCCGGCCGCGTCATTCAGCTATGGCGCAGGGGTGTTCTTCCAGTACCTGGGCGAGCGCTTTGGAGACCGGGTCATCCTGGCGCTGTGGCAGGAGAGCCTCGCGTCGCCGACGGCGCCCTGGTACGTCCTCTTGGACACGGTGCTGCGTCGCGAATGGGGCGCGGACTTCGACACCGCCTTCACCGAGTTCTCTCAGTGGAACCTCTCCACGGGCGCGCGGGCGCGCGTCGACCAGGGCTATGCGCGAGGGGGCGGGTATGACGGGCTGGCGCCGTCGGCCAGGACGCTGCCCACGCAGGAGGCGGATGTCCGGGTGACGACCGCGTCGACGCGCTACTTCGAGGTGCCCGGTGGTTCGGCGGAGGTGCTGGCCACGTACACGCTCAAGGCCGGCGAGGACCCCGCGATGCTGCACCTGCTGGTGGCGGCGGTGACGGACACGCAGGTGTTGCGCGTGTCGCGCGCGGAGGGCTCCGGCACGCTGTCCGCGAAGGTGGCCGCGTCGGATGCGAGCCAGGTCATCATCGCGGTGGTGGATGGCCGCCACGAGGGCGTGGGCCGCTATGGGACGCTCTGCCTCACGGCGGATGCGACGGGCGCGCCGTGTGTCGACGTGACGCCCGGCCCCAAGGACCCCGAGGACGATGACGGGGGCTGCGGCGCGGCGCCGGGCGGCCTGGGATGGGTGGCGCTGGTGCTGGCTTTGCTGGCGCTCAGTGCACGGCCGAAGCGGGCGCGGGTGCCGGCGCGGGCGCATCCGACGGGCACTGGCGCTGGTACTCCGCCAGCGCGCTCTTGAAGCGCGCCTGTTCCTCCTGGGGCCACTCGGACGGGAGCTTCGCGATGGCCTGCTGCTGGTCGAGCAGTGAGTCCGAGCAGCGGCCACGGTGGAATGCCACCCGTGCCACCGTCTCCAGCACATAGGGATTGTCGGGCGCGGACTTCTTCGCCACGCGCGTGAGCGGCTCGGCCTCGACGTAGCGGCCGGCCTGGGCATGCAGCCATGCCAGCTCTGTCGCGGACCACCAGTACTCGGGCGACAGGCGGTTCAACTGGGCCAACGCTTGGGTGTACCCGGCGTCCTCGGGCTTGTCCCGTGCGAGCACTCGGGCCAGATGCACCCAGGCCGCCGAACTGGTTGGAAACAGCTCGGTCCGGGTCCGCGCCCAGTCCAGCTCCTCTTGTGCCGTGAGCGTCACGTCGCTGAACGTCGTGTTGAATTGGAAGACGTACTCCATCTCGACGGGGTGGCCCGCCAGCTTCGCCGGCTCGAACCGCATCGTCCGCACCGAGGCGATCATGGCCTCCGTGAGCCCATACGGCGCGGACTCCAGCACCCGGATGTTCCGGACCTGGCCATCCACGCCCAGGCGGGATGTGAGGACGACGATGGCCATGGCCCTGTTGAGCATGGCTTCCGGCGGAAACAAAGGGGCCTGGCCCGCGATACGCTTGGGCCGCTGGAACCGTGTACGCATGTAGTCGCACGCTTCATTCAGGTCCGCCCTGCATGCCGCGCCGATGTCCGCGGAGGCCTGGCGGAGCTGCTCCTGGGTGGGCGTCCCAGACAGCGCCTGGACCGCTTCCGCGAAGACGCTGGGGGCCTGCTCGGGCTCCACCTCGATGGTCGGCGAGGAGTCTCCGGGCGGGCTTCCGGTGGGGCCGGAGAGCTTGGGGCCCTCAACGGTCGGGTCCAGGTAGTGCGCCATGGCGCGGGACAGGTGCCCATGGCTCGCGGGCAGCGAGGGAACCCGGGCAGAGTGGCCACAGGCGGTGGCCCCGAGCAGCAGGGCGCAGAGAACGACATGCAGAGGACGCATCGCCGCGCACGCTAGCGGACCTCCAGGCGCCTGGAGAAGCCTTGCCCAAGGCGTGTCCAAGGTTGCGGGCCGGACGGCGCTGTCAGACGTGTGACAGGGCGTCCAGCCCCTCCTTCCCAGGGAGGAGTTCGCCGTCGACCGCGCGACAGTGCGAGGGGCGCCCGGCGTCAGGACTCGTTCAAGTCCCCGCGAGCCATATCGCGTCTGTCCCGAGTTCCAGCTAAGCGTGGGGTCCTGACCGCCGCACGGACCCCCGAGACCTTCATGCACAGCGCATCCGGCCAGGACAGCAGCGCGCCCTTCATTCGTTCGGTGGGCCGGGCGCTCCCGCCCCACTATGCCTCGCAGGAGCAGCTCATCGCGGCCTTCCGGGAGCTGTGGGCCAGGCGCCACTTCAACCTGGAGCGGCTCGAGGACCTTCATCGCAACGTCCAGGTGGGGGGCCGCTACCTGGCGATGCCCATTGAAGCGTACCCGGCGCTCGTGACGTTCCAGCAGCGCAACGACGCCTGGATTCGCGAGGCCACGGCGCTCAGTGAAGTCGTGGTGCGTCAGGCGCTGGAGCAGGCGGGGCTGGTGCCAGCGGACGTGGACCACGTCTTCTTCGTCACGGTGACGGGCATCGCCACGCCGAGCATCGAGGCGCGGCTGGCCAACCGGCTGCGCTTCCGCGAGGACCTCAAGCGCACGCCCATCTTCGGGCTCGGCTGCGTCGCGGGCGCGGCGGGCCTGGCGCGGGCGGCGGACTACCTGCGCGCCTTCCCCTCGCACACCGCGCTCGTCGTCTCCGCGGAGCTGTGCTCGCTGACGCTGCAGCGCGAGGACCTGTCCATCCCCAACATCATCGCCTCCGGCCTCTTCGGTGACGGCGCGGCCTGCGCGGTGCTCAGGGGCGCCAGCGCTCCCGGCGCGAAGGGGCCCCGGGTGGTGGCGTCTCGCTCGGTGTTCTATCCGGACTCCGAGCGCATCATGGGTTGGGACGTCGTGGACTCGGGCTTCAAGGTCGTGCTGTCCGCGAAGGTGCCCCAACTGGTGAAGGACCACATCCAAGGCAACGTGGATGGATTCCTCGCGACGCATGGGTTGAAGCGCGGTGACATCCGTTACTGGGTGGCGCACACCGGCGGGCCCAAGGTGCTGGAGTCCTTCGAGGAGGCGCTGGAGCTGGACAAGGACGCGCTGGCGCGCTCCTGGGCGTCCTTGCGCGAAGTGGGGAATCTGTCCTCGGCCTCGGTGTTGTTCGTGTTGGGGGAGACTCTGGAGCAGGTGGCGGCGAAGCCCGGGGACTACGGATTGATGATGGCCATGGGGCCTGGGTTCTGCGCGGAGATGGTGCTCTTGCGATGGTGACCGGCACACAGGCCGTCTTCCTGGGCTACATGGGCCTGCTCGGGGTGGAGCGACTGGTGGAGCTGGTGCTCTCCAAGCGCAACGCCGCGTGGGCCTTCGCGCGGGGCGGGGTGGAGACGGGGCAGCCGCACTACCGCTTCATGGTGGTGTTCCACTCGCTGTTCCTCGTGGCGTGCCTGGCGGAGGTGTTCCTCCTGCACCGGCCCTTCCTGGGGGCGTGGAGCTGGGTGGCGCTGGGGGGCGCGGTGGCGGCGCAGGGGCTGCGCTACTGGGCCATCAGCACGCTGGGCCCGCGCTGGAACTCGCGCATCATCGTCGTGCCGGACCTGCCGCCGGTGATGGGCGGCCCGTACCGCTTCCTGCGCCATCCCAACTACGTCGCGGTGGTGCTGGAGCTGGCGAGTGTGCCGCTCATCCACGGCGCCTGGTGGACGGCCGTGTTCTTCTCGGTGGGGAACCTGGTGCTGCTCTCCGTGCGCATCCGCGCGGAGGAGGCGGCGCTGGGGGACGCGTACGCGCGCGCCTTCTCCCACCGTCCCCGTTTCCTCCCCGAGGTGCCCCGTGGCTGAACTCGAACTGGAAGTCGTGGCGGAGATTCGTCGCATCGCCGCCGATGAGCTGGAGTGGAAGGGCGTGGTGGAGCCCCAGCACGACCTCGTCAGGGATTTGCAGCTCGACAGCCTGGGGCTGACGGTGCTGGCGGTGGGGCTGGAGAACCGCTTCCGCATCCGCCTGTCGGAGGAGGACGCGCAGGGGGTGCGCACGGTGTCGGACCTGGCGAAGCTGGTGGTGCGCCGGGTCGCCTCGACGGCGCGCCCGCCCACGGAGGTCCGCTCGTGAGGGGGCCCACACTGCCGAAGGTGCGCTTCCCCACGGTGAACGCGATGCTCGCGGCCGCCGGGGAGACGCCCTTCAAGCTGACCTTCGTCGACGCGGCCGAGCGCGAGGAGTCACTGCCCTGGGGCGACGTGTACCGCCGCGCGCGGCGCACGGCGGCGGGACTCGTGCGGCTGGGCGTGCGCGAGGGCGAGCGGGTGGCGTTGCTCCTGCCCACCTCGCCGGGCTTCATGGATGCCTTCTTCGGGACGCTGCTCGCGGGCGCGGTGCCGGTGCCGCTGTACCCGCCCGTGCGGCTGGGGCGCCTGGAGGAGTACCACCGGGCCACCGCGCGGATGCTCCAGGTGACGGGGGCGAGCCTGGTGCTGACGGACTCGCGCGTGCGGCTGCTGTTGGGGCCCAGCGTGGAGAGGTCCCGTCCGCGCCTGGGCTGTCACACGGTGGAGGAGGCGTCGCGAGGCGACGACGAGCGCGAGGTATCGGTGGGCCCGGCGGCGCTGGGCCTCATCCAGTTCTCCTCCGGCTCCACGGTGGACCCGAAGCCGGTGGCGCTGACGCACGGGGCGCTGCTGTCGCAGGTGATGGCGCTGGAGGTGGCGATGCCGGTGTCGCCCGACACGTCGCGCGTGGGGGTGAGCTGGCTGCCGCTGTACCACGACATGGGGCTCATCGGCTGTCTGCTGTCCGCGCTGCACTATCCCGGCAGCCTGGTGCTGATTCCGCCCGAGGTCTTCCTGGTCAAGCCCGCGCTGTGGCTGCGCGCGCTGTCGCGGCACCGGGGCTTCATCTCTCCCGCGCCCAACTTCGCCTATGGCCTGTGCCTGAAGCGGGTGAAGGACGCGGAGATGGAGGGCGTGGACCTGTCCTCGTGGAAGCACGCGCTCAACGGCGCGGAGCCGGTGTCGGCGGAGACGCTGCAACGCTTCGCGGAGCGCTTCGAGCGCTGGGGCTTCTCTGCGCGAGCGCTGCGGCCGGTGTACGGGCTGTCGGAGGCGTCGCTCGCGGTGACCTTCCCGCCGGGGGGCAGGGGGCCGCGCTCGCTGGGCGTGGACCCGACGGTGCTGGCGTGCGAGGGGCGGGTGGAGGAGGGCTCGCGGATGCTGGTGAGCGTGGGCTCGCCGGTGGCGGGCTTCGAGGTGGAGGTGCGCGACGCGCAGGGCAGCGTGCTTCCGGACAACCGCGTGGGTGCTGTCTTCACGCGAGGCCCCTCGTTGATGGAGAGCTACTTCGGTGACGCGCTCGCCACGCGGCGCGCGCTGACGTTGGATGGCTGGCTGGACACGGGAGACCAGGGCTTCATCGCGGACGGTGAGCTGTACCTGACGGGCCGCGCGAAGGACGTGGTCATCATCCGGGGCGCCAACCACGCGCCGCAGTCCTTCGAGGAGCCGCTCCAGGCGGTGGAGGGCGTGCGCACGGGCTGCGCGGTGGCGCTGGGCTTCACGCCCGAGGGCGGCCAGGACGAGGCGCTGCTCATCCTCGCGGAGCGCGGCGGCGCGGAGGAGGCGTCGGACGTGGAGGAGCGCATCCGCGCGGCGGTGGTGGAGGCGACGGGTGTGAGGCCTCACACGGTGAAGCTGCTGGAGCCGGGGACGCTGCCCCGGACGTCGAGCGGCAAGTTGCGCCGGGGCGAGGCGCTGCGTCGCTACCTGTCCGGAGAGCTGACGCCGCCGAAGAAGGTGGGCATGGTGGGCATGGCGGTGGAGATGGCGCGCAGCGCGCTGGCGATGGCCCGGGCGGAGCACGAGTCATGAGACGGTGCATGGTGGAGATGGCGCGCGGCGCGCTGGCCATGGTCCAGGCGGAGCACGAGACGTGAGACGGTATGACGTGGCCGTGGTGGGCGGAGGGCCCGCGGGACTGGCGGTGGCCATCCACACCACGGTGCGCGGGCTGAACACCGTCGTCCTGGAGCGCGCGACGCTGCCCGCGGACAAGGCCTGCGGCGAGGGGCTGATGCCCTCCGGGCTCGCGGCGCTGGAGCGCCTGGGCGCCCTGGCGTACCTGGACCGCGCGGAGAGCTCGCCCTTCGTGGGCATCCGCTACGTGCAGGAGGACGGCAGCACGGCGGAGGGCCTGCTGCCGAGGCCGGGCGGGCTGGGCGTGCGGCGGGTGGCGCTCGCGTCGGCGCTGGTGGCGCGGGCCCGGGACGTGGGCGTGGAGCTGCGCGAGCGCACGCAGGTGCTGTCGCATCGGCGTGGGCATGACGGGGTGACGCTGGAGACGGCGGAGGGGCCCGTGGAGGCGCGGATGCTGGTGGCCGCGGACGGGCTGGGCTCGCCGCTGCGGCGCGCGGAGGGCCTGGAGGTGGACGCGGACGGGCCTCGGCGCTTCGGGCTGCGCAGGCACTTCCAACTGGCCCCGTGGACGCCCTATGTCGAGGTGCACTTCGCCGACGGTGTGGAGGCGTACGTGACGCCCGCCGGTGCGCGACGCGTGGGCCTGGCCTTCCTGTGGGAGGACGGCGGAGTCGAAGGGCGCGTCGGCTTCGACACGCTGCTCGCGCGCTTCCCCCGGCTCCAGGAGCGGCTGCTCGTCGCGACGCCGGACTCACAGGTGCGCGGCGCGGGGCCGCTGGCGCGAGTGGCGCGGGTGCGCGTGGCGGACCGCTTCGCGCTGGTGGGTGACGCCGCGGGCTACGTGGACGCGTTGACGGGAGAGGGACTGTCGCTGGCCTTCGCGTGCGCGGAGTCGCTGGGGACGCTGTTGCCGGACGCGTTGACGAAGGGCGCGACGAGTCAGGTGCTGCGCCCCTACGAGCGGCGCTTCCAGCAGGTGTTCCGCAAGTACGCGTGGGCCACGCGCGCGCTGCTCATGCTGGCGCGAAGGCCCGGGCTGCGGCGCCCCATCGTCCGACTGCTGGGCCGCAGCCCCTGGATGTTCGAGAAAATCCTCCACGCCGTCGTGGCGTGACGGGCGCTACTTCGCCATCACCCACCCGACGAACAGCTCCGTGGAGCGCTCCAGCAGCGGCTCGATGGAGTCGCTCCGCGACTTCTTGCGCAGCGGCCCCTCATTCCACAGCGCCGCCAGGCCGTGCACCCAGGCCCAGATGGTGAAGGCCAGCGTGTCCATGTCCACCTTGTCGCCCGTGGCCTCCTTCGCCTCCTGGGCCAGCACCTGGAGCCGCCCGTAGGCGCGCATGCCCTCCGTGTGCAGGCTGGCGTACTTCTCCTCGTCGCTCCACTCGCGCCGGAACATGACGCGGTAGTGCGCGGGGTGCTCCACGGCGAAGCGCACGTAGCACCGGGCAAGCGCCCGCAACTGGCTGTCGGTGCGAGGTGCCCGGACGCTCGACAGCGCTTCGTCCATCCGCTGGTTGAGCGCCCGGTAGCCCTCTTCCGCCACCGCCGCCAGGAGCGCATCCTTGTCCCGGAAGTGGTGGTAGGGCGCCGCCGCCGTGACTCCGGCCCGCCGGGCGACTTCGCGCAGTGACACCGCGCCCACGTCCTCCGTCGCGATGAGCTTGAGCGTCGCGTCCACCAGGGCCTGGCGCAGGTCCCCATGGTGGTAGGCCCGCCGTCGCGGCGCGGCCGGCTTCTTCACGCCCCGGGTCGTCATCGCCCCTGCTCCCTTGCCAGGCTGTCGTTCATCTTGACACCGTTAAGACCGCTTCTTATCTGAGCGGTGTTCATATCGATTGGAGGCGCGGGATGCGCGCATTCGTGACGGGAAGCACGGGCCTGTTGGGGACCAATGTGGTGCGGGCGCTGGTGGCCGGGGGGCACACGGTGCGGGCGCTGGCCCGCTCGCCGTCGAAGGCGCGAAAGGTGCTGGGGGGCCTGACGGGAGTGGAGGTGGTGGAAGGGGACATGCAGGACGTGAAGGGCTTCGCGGCCGCGCTGGAAGGGTGTGACGTGGTCATCCACACGGCGGCCTACTTCCGTGAATACTACGCGGCCGGCGACCACTGGCCGAAGCTGTATGCCATCAACGTGAAGGCCACGGTGGAGCTGGCCGAGGCGGCGCACCTGCGCGGGGTGAAGCGCTTCGTGGACATCAGCTCGTCGGGGACGGTGGGGACGAAGCCGGACGGCTCGGCCGGAGACGAGCAGACGCCGCCCGCGCCCGTGGCCTCCGCCAACCTGTACTTCAAGAGCAAGGTGGAGTCGGAGCGGGAGCTGAATGCCTTCGGCGCGCGCTCGGGCATGGAGGTGGTCTACGTCCTGCCGGGGTGGATGTTCGGGCCCTGGGACTCGGGCCCCACGGGCGCGGGCCAGTTCGTCCTGGATTTCCTCGCGGGGAAGATGCCGGCGCTGCTCGACGGAGGCGGGTCGCTGGTGGACGCGCGCGACGTGGCCCAGGCCACGGTGGTGGCGGCGGAGAAGGGCCGTGCGGGCGAGCGGTACCTGGTGGGTGGCGAGTTCGTGGACCTGGCCACCCTCTCCCAGACCCTGGAGCGGGTGACGGGGGTGAAGGGGCCGCGCCGGACGCTGCCGCATGCGCTGGCGGTGGCCCTGGGGGCGGCGGGACAGACGTGGGCCCGGCTGACGGGAGGAGAGACGTCGCTGACGGTGGAGGGCGTGCGCACCATGCACGCGAAGCTGCGCGTGGACTCGACGAAGGCGCGGCGGGAGCTGGGGGCGTCGTTCCGTCCGTTGGAGGAGACGCTGCGGGACACGGTGGCGTGGCTGCGCGAGCACAAGCTCGGAGCGGCGCCCGTCGCCACGAAGCCCCAGGTCGCCACGTCCCCCTGAAGAGTCCTGCGCGTCGCCCCCCCTGTCGTTACGATGGGTCCCCAGCGCGCCCTGCCGGAGGGTGCGTGTGTCGCCTCGATGGAGCGTCGTTGCCATGCCTCTGGACCGCCAGTCCCCCACCTCGACGGTTCTGTTCCTGTTGCTGTGCGCGCCGCTCCTTGGTGGCTGCCTCTTCGCGGGCCCGAGTCACCAGGGGCCGCCGCTCGCGCACTTCGATGGCGAGAAGTTCCACAACATCGGGGACGCGCCGGAGCTGAAGGCGACGGCGCTGGTGGAGGCGGCGCTGAAGGAGCCTCGCGGGGCGTGGCGGGAGTACGAGGAGCTGACGCCGGGCAGGCCCCCTCCGGAGCGGGTGGGGCCGGGCAGGCTGAAGGTGACGCTCATCAACCACGCCACCGTGCTCCTCCAGGCGGACGGGGTGAATGTGCTGACGGACCCCATCTATTCGGACCGGCCCAGCCCGGTGCCCTTCGTGGGGCCCAGGCGCGTGCATCCGCCGGGCATCCGCTTCGAGGACCTGCCGCCCATCCACGTGGTGGTGGTGAGCCACAACCACTATGACCACATGGACCTGCCCACGCTGCGCCGGCTGGAGGAGGCGCACCATCCGCGCTTCATCGTCGGCCTGGGCAACAAGGCGCTGCTCGAGGGCGAGGGCTTCCGGAACGTGGAGGAGCTGGACTGGTGGCAGTCCACGGACGTGACGCCGGAGGTGAAGGTGACGGCGGTGCCCGCGCAGCATCGCTCCAACCGGGGGCTCACGGACGTGTCGGAGACGCTGTGGGCGGGCTACGTCTTCTCCACCACGGGAGGGCCGGTGCTCTTCGCGGGAGACACGGGCTTCGGTCCGCACTTCTCGATGGTGGCCGCGCGCTTCGGGCCCATGCGGCTGTCGGTGCTGCCGATTGGCGCGTTCCGTCCGCGCATCATCCACACGGTGCACATGGGGCCGCGCGAGGCCCTGGATGCGCACAAGGTGCTCAACTCCTCCACGTCCGTGGCCATGCACCACAACACCTTCCCCATGGCCTTCGACGGGCAGGACGAGGCGAAGTTCCTGCTCCTGCGGCTGCTGTCGCGGGAGGAGGTGCGCCCGCGCTTCTGGGCGCTCGGCTTCGGCGAGGGACGCTACGTGGAGCCGCTGCCCGCGACGGCCGCTGCCCTGGCGGGGCTCTGCCACCAGGACACGGCGGTCGTCGACTAGTCACGTCAGCGGTTGAACGGCGCCTCCTGGACCCAGTGGAAGCCCCGGTTGAGGAGCTGGAGCTTCGACGTGTCCACCTTGCGCGCGCGGACGTCGACGGGGGCGCCCTCGAAGGTGCCCTGGATGACCAGGTGCTCGGCGTCTGGCTGTTCCAGGGTGAGGGTCGTCTTCTTCGCGTCCGCAGCGGGGCTGTCGGCGAGCACGAGCGTCCGGTCCGCCACGCTCACTGTCACCTGGAAGCGCTGCGTGGAGTCGTCCATCTTCCGGAGCGTCAGCCGGCTGCGGCGGCCGATGGCGAAGCTGCGCCATCGTGTCGTATCGCCCATGCGCGGAGGGACCTCCGTACCCGCTCTCGTGAAGGATTCGACTTCGTAGAGTCCGTAGAGCGGAGGAATGGGTGAGCCATCGCCCCACTTCGCGTATCCCTCCATCGTCCGACTGGCGTGGGAGTGGAGCATCCAGCCGATGAAGAGGAGCTTCACGCCAAGCAGGGCCCAGGTGGTGCGAGTGGAGAAGGTGAAGGGCGTGGCGAGCGTGACGGGCTGCGTGGCGCGGTTGAGCACGAGGACGTCGGCGAGGCGTCGCAAGTCAGGCAGCAGCAGGAGGACGGCGTACAGCAGGAGTTGCGTGGAGTAGATCTTGACGGGGACGTCGTAGAAGAAGTTGAGCGCCACCACATTGGACATGACGCCAATGACGACCAGCGAGCCGAGCGTCGTGGTGCGCCGGGAGAAGAGCAGCAGCGCGCCCAGTACCTCCGCGCCTCCGGTGAAGAGGTTGTAGCCCGGGGAGTAGCCCATGAAGGTCCACAGGAGGCCCATGGGGGAGAGCTCGCCCACGGGTTGAGTCAAGCGCTCCACGGAAGGGAAGGGGAACTGTGACTTGAAGACCTTGGCGAGGCCATAGGACAGCATGGTCGTGGCCAGGAGGTAGCGGACGTAGACGCGCAGGAAATCGCGGGCCTTCACGTACCGCGTCCGATGCCGGTCGATGAATGACCACGCGGACGCGACGATGAGGGCGAGCGCAAGGAAGAGGCCCGTCTGCGCGTAGTCGAAGGCCTTGTCCCCACTGCCGGACGTGGCGGTGGACAGCTCCTGCCCGCCGACCACGTGCCTGTAGACCCAGGGCACGACGAGCTCCCAGGCGTCCGAGATGGCCGTGGACAGGGTCGTGCCGATGAAGGGCAGTGCGTCCAGTGGGAAGGCGAAGCCCTGGATGATGACGTAGGCGAAGACGAAGCGGAACGCGACGCGCGTCGCCAGACTCCAGGGTGCGGGTTCCGGGGCGGGGGTGACGGGGGCCACGGGCACTGGAGCGACGGGCCCTGGTTCGGAGGCAAGAGGGGTGGCGGTGGTCATGGCGGGCTCTGGCGCTCAATCGTAGTCAGTGAGCAGCGGGTGCCTCAAACCCCACGGGTCCGGTGACGGTGTCCCAGCGGGTGCCGTGGGACAGGGCCGCCTTATCGCGCGGTGCGGCGGGGGGCCTTCCGTCGCGGCTTGGAGGAGTGTCCACGCTGCTCGCCCTGGGTGCGCAGGGCCTCGATGATTCGGCGGGCCAGGGGGTTCTCCGGAGCGCTCGCCCTCTGCACGGCGTAGATGAGATTGACCACGGGCTGGCGGCTCGGTGCGGGGGGGATGACGACGGTGCCTTGACGCGCGGCCTGCGCGACACAGTGGTCGGGGAGGATGGACCAGCCGTGCCCGGCGGCCACCGTGCCCAGCACCTCCTCCAGCTCCTCGAAGTGGTACGTGCCCCGGACGGAGCGCGGCTGTCGTCCGTAGTGGCCCTCGAACCACTTGCCGAAGACGTACTCGCACTCGTCATACGTGATGAAGGCGAGGTCCTCGAAGTCCGCGAGCTGGGGGAACGCGCGTCCTCGCGCCTGGGGCGGGCCGACGAGCACGAGCTCCTCTCTCCACACGGGGGCCGTGAGCAGTCTGCTGGAGACATGGGGCAGGTAGACGAAGCCCACGTCGCAGGCGCCATCCTCCAGGGAGGCGAAGACCTGATCCGCGGTGGGGAAGCGGAGCGAGTAGGGCGACGCGGCCAGCTCGCTCGCGAGGAGGGGATAGAGCACATGGCGGCCGAAGCCGCTCACGGAGGCGATGCGCAGCGGCGCGGGTCGGGTGTCGCCTTCCTTGAAAGAGCGCGCGAGCTGGCCGAACTCGTCGAAGAAGCGCTCGCAGAGCGCGTGAAGCTTCGAGCCCGCGTCGGTCAATGTGAGTCGTCGCGTCGTGCGGTCGAAGAGCACGGTGCCGAGCTGCTGCTCCAGTTGACGAATCTGGTAGCTCACCGCCGGCTGCGTTCTGTGCAACACCGTGGCCGCGCGACTGAAGCCCCGCTCGCGGCTCACCGTCAGGAAGGTCTCCAGGTAGCGAGGGTCCAGGTCCATCGAATGATTCTATAGGCTTCATCCAGTCTATCCATTGGATTGATGGAGAGGCGCGCTCGCAGGATGCCCTCCACATCGCGGGATGCGCGGTGTCGGAGGTGGAGTCATGACGGGTTCGTGGAGTCGGACATTCGTGTCGGTCGGCTGGCTGTGGATGGTGTTGGGCGCGGGGACGGGAGTGGCGCGGGAGGTGGAGTCGTCCTCGGGCAAGCCAGGCCCGCGCGCGGTGGTTCCGGCCCGGGGGCCCACGAGGGCCGTGGTGTCATCGGTGGAGGAGGTGCGTCCGTCGCTGGTGGTGTTCCTGGTGTTCGATGGGCTGCGCTACGACGACCTGGAGCGCTGGCGTCACCGGATGGGGCCGGGAGGTTTCCGCAGGCTGCTGGAGGGCGGCACCGTCTTCGACTCCGCGCGCTATCCCTACGCGACGACGAAGACGTGTCCGGGGCATGCCACGCTGGCGACCGGGGCGCTGCCCGGCGTGCATGGCATCATCTCCAACGAGTGGTACGAGCGAGAGTCCGGCGCGGAGGTGAGCTGCGTGCGCGACTCCGCGAGCCCTCCGCTGGATGACCCGAAGGGCAAGGGCGTGTCACCCCGGCGCCTCCGAGTATCGACGTTGGGGGACCGGTTGCTCGCGACGAATGGGGCTTCTTCGCGCGTGCTGTCCGTCTCGTTGAAGGACCGCGCCGCCATCATGTTGGGAGGCCACCGGGGACAGGCATACTGGTGGGGCACGAAGGGCTTCACGACGAGCCGTCACCACGCGGAGCACCTGCCGTCCTGGGTCTCCACCTGGAATGACGTCCAGGTCTCCCAGAAGGGTGGCGCGTGGGCGCGAGGCGCGGAGGTGGCGACGTACGCCGCCCTGGGTCCGGATGACGATGCCCGTGAGCGTCCACCCGAGGGACTGGGACGCACGTTCCCCCATCCGCTCACCACCGAGGATGTCTTCCTCTACACGCCGCTGGGCGCGGAGAGGTTGTTCGAGTTCGCCCTCTCGGGCGTGAGGGCCGAAGCGCTGGGCACGCGCCCCGGTGCCAGGGACTTGCTGGCCATCGGCGTGTCGAGCGTGGACGTGGTGAGCCACGGCTTTGGTCCGGAGAGCCACGAGGCGGTGGACATGTTGCTGCGGCTGGACAGGGCGCTGGCGGTGTTCCTGGAGTCGTTGGAGCGAGAGGTGGGGTTGTCGAAGGTGTTGGTGGCCGTGAGCGCGGACCATGGGATGGCGCCCGCGCCGGCTCGGGCCGAGCAACGCATGTCGGGGACGCTCGTGACGCGCTCGGTGGATGCGGCGCTGGACCAGGCGTTCGGCGCGGACGATTGGGTGGAGGCCTTCAGCGCGCCGCACCTGTATCTGCGGCAGGCGCGGTTGAAGGCGCGGAAGGTGCGGCTGGAAGAGGCGGTCGAGGTGGCGCGCAAGGCGGTCCGCGTGCTGCCGGGCATCGCCGATGTCGTCTCCGCCTCGGACGTGAGCGCGGGCCGTGAGCAGGGCTTCGCGCGGAGGGTTCGCGGCGAATACGTGGCGGAGCGGTCCGGAGAGCTGGTCATCATCGCGGACCCGCATGTGCTGTTGGCTCCGGACGACGAGCATGCGAGCACCCACGGAACGCCATACGAGTACGACATCCACGTGCCGCTCATCCTCTTCGGCCAGGGACTCTCCGCCGTGCGCCAGGGGCGACCCGTCACACCGCTGGACCTGGCGCCCACGCTGGCCACGTGGCTGGGCGTGACGTTGCCGGAGGCCTCGGGAAGCCCACTGTGCGAGGCCCTGGCGCCCGGAACGCCCGTGCCCGCGAGCTGCGCCGCTCCGCCTCTCTGAACGGCCCTGGTGCCCAGCACTCCCTCTCACCCGCGAATTGCGCCGCTCCACCTCTCTGCGAGGCCCTGGCGCCCGGCACTCCCGCGCCCGCTGGCTGTGTCGCTTCATCTCTCTGTGCGGCTCTGGCGTTCGGGACGCCCGTGCCCACGAGCTGTGTCATTCCAACTCGTTGAGTCGCGAGGAGGCGGGTGTGCCGCTCGGCCGCCCGCTCGGGTGTTGAGGACTTGTGGGCTCTTGTTTCGCGTCCGGGTCAGACGCCCCTGGTAGATAGGGGGCCACGTGGACGACGACCGGACCGGACAGGACAGCAGGCCTCCCAGGAAGCAGAAGCGACCCCGGAAGGTGTCCGCCCGCTATCTGGAGAACGTGGCGCTCCACTACCTCAAGCGCTACGCCTCCACGGTGAGCCAGTTGAAGCGCGTGCTGGTGCGCCGGGTGGACCGCTCGGTGAAGGAGCACGGCGGAGACCGCACCGAGGCGCTCGGGTGGATTGACGCGCTCGCGCAGAAGCTCGTCCGCAACAACCTCATCAACGACGACACCTATGCGGGGATGAAGGCACAGTCGCTGCGCGCCTCCGGCCGCAGCACGCGGATGATTGCCCAGAAGCTGCGGATGAAGGGCGTGGACGCGGACCTGGTGCAGCGCAAGGTGGCGCTGGCCACCGCGGAGGTCTCCGACGAAGACGCCGCGCGCATCTGGGCCCGGAAGAAGCGACTGGGTCCCTTCCGCAAAGATTTGGCGAAGCGAGAGGAGAATCGCAAACGCGACCTCGCGGCGCTGGCTCGCGCCGGCTTCTCGTTCGGCGTCGCCAAGAAGATCATCGACGGAGCACTCGACTAGCGCTGCGACGTCCGGCCTAGCGTGAACTCCCATGCCGTGGTGCCGCGAAGCAGTTTTGCGGAAAAGAACGCAGCTATCAAGTTGTACGGGTCTCCCGTACTTCCCCTCGCGACCGGAACCCCTTCGGTCCCTCACGGGAGGCAGGAGATGAACGCGACGAGAGACCCGCGCACGGCCACGCTCGATGGCCCATTGCTGCATCACACGCTGCTGGGCGACGGACCTCCGCTCGTCCTCCTCCACGGCTTCACGGGAACGGGCGCGGACTGGGCCCACGTGTTCGATTTGGATGCGCTCGCTCGCCAGTACCGGCTTGTCATCCCGGACTTGCGAGGCCACGGCCGGAGCGGCAATCCGTCGGAGGACTTCACCACGCGCCAGTGCGCGGCGGACGTGCTCGCGCTGTTGGACTCGCTGGGCATCGAGCGCTTCCGCGCCATCGGCATGAGCCTGGGAGGCAACACGCTGCTGCACATCGCGACGCGAGCGCCGGGCCGCGTGGAGCGGATGGTGCTCGTCTCCAGCACGCCGTACTACCCCGCGCAGGCCCGCCGCATCATGGCCACCTTCACGGAGGAATCGCGCACCGAGGCGGAGTGGGCGGACATGCGCTCCAAGCACGTCCACGGAGACGCGCAGATTCGCGAGCTCTGGCGACACGGCCGAGGCTTCGCGAACAGCTTCGACGACATGACCTTTACGCCGCCGCTGCTGGGCACGGTGCGTGCGCCGACGCTGCTCGTCCAGGGAGACCAGGACCCGCTCTATCCGCTGGAGCTGTCGGTGGAGTTGTACCGCGCCATTCCCGCGTCCCGACTGTGGGTCGTCCCCGGCGGTGGCCATGGCCCCATCTATGGGGAGCAGCGCGAGGCCTTCGCGCGCACGGCGTTGGCGTTCCTCGCGGAGCCGCCGCTGCCAGCGTGAGGCGTCGGCTCAAGCGGGGCCGTGGGTAGGGAGCAGCTTGCGCGCCAGGGCGATGAACGCGCGCAGCGGTGGTGAGGCGCGGGCGCGGTGGGGGTAGTACAGGAAGATGCCTGGGACGGAGGGCGCCCAGTCCTCCAGCACCGGCACGAGGGTCCCCGCACGCAGGGCAGGGGCGACCTGCAGCTCCGCCAGATAGGTCAGCCCCACGCCCGCCACCGCCATGCGGAACATGACCTCGGCGTGGTCCGTGGCCAGTTGGCCCTTCACCTGGACGCGCAGCTCCTTGCGTCCTCGCTCCAGCTCCCAGTGATAGGGCAGGCCCGTCGTGGGTGCGCGGTAGGTGATGCAGTCATGCTTCGCCAGGTCCTCGGGGCGCAGCGGAGTGCCGTGGCGCTTCAGGTAGGCCGGGGAGGCGAGGACCATGAAGCGGAAGGCGGGCGTGAGGCGCACCTGCACCATGTCCTTCTCCACGGCCTCCACCAGCCGCAGTCCCGCGTCGAGCCCTTCCTCGACGATGTCCACGAGCCTGTCCGACACGCGCACCTCCGCGTGGACGTGGGGATTCTCCCGGAGGAAGCGAGGCAGCACCGGCTCGATGACGCTGGCCAGGGCGATGCCGGGCACCGTGAGGCGCAGGGTGCCGGTGAGCTGGGTGGCGTCGGCGGACAGGTGTTCGAGCGCGTTGAGGGCCGACTCCAGTCCGGGCGCGGCGCGCTCCAGCAATCGCTGGCCGGCGTCGGTGAGCGACACGTTCCGCGTGGTCCGGAAGAACAGCGCTTGTTGGACGCGCTCCTCCAGCAGCCGCACGGACTGACTCACCGCGGAGGTGGAGACACCCAGCTCCTTCGCGGCCCGCGTGAAGCTCTTGTGCCGGGCGACGGAGACGAACACGGCCAGCTCGTTGAGTGGGGTCAGTGCCATTATGAAGCCATCCTAAACAGTGCTTTCGAATCGTGCCGCTTCTCCGAAAAGCCCTCGGGCGGCAATTTGAGGTCATTCACGGAGGCACGCATGACGACGACGAACCGCATCGGCTCGCTTTCCCGCTACCACCTGCTGGGGCGCTCGGGGTTGAGGGTGAGCCCGCTGGCCCTGGGGACCATGACGTTCGGCACGGAGTGGGGCTGGGGCAGCCCCAAGGACACGGCGCACCGCCTGCTGGCCCGCTACCTGGAGGCGGGGGGCAACTTCCTCGACACGGCGGACGGCTACACCAACGGCACGAGCGAGGAGATCATCGGGGACTACTTCGCGAAGCAGGGTGGGCGTGACGGCGCCGTCATCGCGACCAAGTTCACGGTGAACACGTCGCCTGGAGACCCGAACGCGGGAGGCAACGGCCGCAAGAACATCCACCGCGCGGTGGAGGGTTCGCTTCGCCGGCTGAAGACGGACTACCTGGACCTGTACTGGATGCACGCGTGGGACGGCATCACTCCGATGGAGGAGGTGATGAGCACGCTGACGGACCTCGTGAGGGCGGGGAAGATTCGCTACATCGGCCTGTCGGACGTGCCGGCCTGGTACTTCGCGCGGGCGCAGACGCTGGCGGAGCGTGAGGGCTGGGAGCGCATCGTCGCGTTGCAGCTGGAGTACTCGCTGGTGGAGCGCAACATCGAGCGGGAGCACATCCCGGCCGTGCTGGAGCTGGGGGCGAGCATCACCCCGTGGAGCCCGCTGGCGTCGGGGTTGTTGTCGGGCAAGTACGCGCGAGAGGGGCTGGTCGCGAAGGGCGAGGGCCGACTGCCGGCCGTCCAGGGACGTGGCAATCCTGGGATGGAGAAGCTCTTCACGGAGAAGAACTGGCGCATCGTGGACACGCTGATGGAGGTGGCGCGGGAGTTGGACAAGCCGCCCGCGCAGGTGGCGCTGGCGTGGGTGACCCGGAGGCCGGGGGTGGCGTCCACCATCATCGGGGCGACGAAGCTGGAGCAGCTCGAGGCGAACCTGCGTGCCCTGGACGTGGAGATTCCGGAGGCGCAGTCGGCGAAGCTGGCCGCCGCCGGTCGCCCGGAGCTGGTGCACCCGTACATCTTCTTCGAGAACGCGTTCTTCACCAGCGGCATGTTCACTGGCGGGACGTCCGTGCGCGCCGAGCCGACGTGGTTCCGTCCGGCGGTGCGCTGAGTGTCATGCCCGCGCTGGAGGTTGGCTCAGTCGGTGCGTTGAAGAACGCGCCAGAGCCAGCCCCAGCGCAGCTCCAGGTCCTCGAAGGGTGGGACTCGGATGAGTACGTTGTCCTCGTTGTAGATGCCCAGCTCGGCCCATTGCCCGTCACGCAGCTCGCTCACGGTGAGCGTGCGTGAGTCCAGGTCGATGAACCAAAGGTGCTTGATTCCGAGGCGTGCGTAGAACGGGCGCTTGATGCGCAGGTCATACGCACGTGTCGACGGCGACAGGATTTCGCAGACCCAGTCGGGTTCCGTGGTCCACTGCCGTTCGGGGAGTGTGGCGACGCGTTCTCGTCGCCAGCCAGCGAGGTCCGGGATGAACTCGGGGGAGCCCGAGGCCTGTACGCCGGGCTCGACCATGAGCCACCAGCCGCCGGGCCCGGAGTTTCCGAGCTGGAACGGACCATCCAGCTCACCAAAGAGTCTCAGCCCGAAATAGACATGTCCGCCACCAGGGCGGGCATGCGTGTACAGCGCTCCATCGATGATCTCGCCCACGACGCCCTCGGGCAGAGCCTCGATGTCGGCGAGGGTCGCGACACCCCCTGTCTCGCGCTTGCCGTAGGCCATGCCCCGAGTGTGGAGATAGCAGCGCGGTCTGACAAGCCGCGTGGAGGCGGCTACTCGGTGTCGGGTGTCTCCAAAAGCGGCCACAGCCTACCGAGCTTCAACTCGATGTCGTCGAACGGAGGCACGCGGACGACGTCCGCATCACCGTAGTTCCCCACTTCCGTCCAGAGTCCATCGCGCAGCTCGCTCACTGTGAGCGTGCGCGTGTCCAGGTCGATGAACCACAGATGCTGGACTCCCAGCCTCGCGTAGAACGGGCGCTTGATGCGTGTGTCGTAGCCACGCGTCGACGGTGACAGGATTTCGCAGGCCCAATCCGGAGGCAGGGACCACCAGCCCGCCGGAAACAGCGCCACCCGCTCCTTGCGCCATCCCGCGAGGTCCGGAACGAACTCAGGCGAGCACTCCAGCCGAACCCCTGGCTTCATCTGAATCCACCAGTCGCCTGGTCCACCGATGCCCTGCTGGAACGGACCACGGAGCACTACGTTCAAGGCTCCAATAAGGTCCATGTGCCCAGCACGCGGCTGGGCATGCACATACAACGTTCCTTCGATGACCTCGCCCACGACGCCCTCGGGCAGGGCCTCGATGTCGGCGAGGGTCGCGACACCCTCTGTTTCGCGTTTGCCGTAGGCCATGCCCCGAGTGTGGAGATAGCAGGGCCGTCCGACAAGCCGCGCCGCTGACGGCGTTCGTTTACAGCTAGAGCTTCAACTTCTTGAACACGGATTCCGGGATGCTCTTGATGATGAGCATGATGATGGCCCAGATGCCGGGAACGTAGACCTCGTTCTTGCGCGAATCGGCGGCGCTGAGCAGTCCGCGCGCCACCTTCTCCGGCGAGGCGAACAGCTTGTTCTTCGGCAGGTGCGCCGTCATCGGTGTGTCCACGAAACCCGGCTTCACCGTCACCACCGCCACGTTGGACTTCGCCAGGCGGTTGCGCAGGCCCTGGAGGAACACGGTCAGCGCGCCCTTCGACGTGCCGTACACGTAGTTGCTCTGCCGGCCCCGGTCTCCCGCCACCGACGAAATCACCACCAGCGTGCCGGCCTTCTGCGCCTCGAACCGGTTGGCCAGCACCGTCAGCAATGACGCCGCGCTCAGGAAGTTGGTGCGCAGCACCGCCTCCGTCGCCGTCCACGAGCGCTGCGCCTCCGCCTGGTCTCCCAACACTCCGTGCGCGAGCACCACTCCGTCCAACCCGCCCAGCGCCTGGAACGCCCCGTCCACCAGCGCCTCGTGCACGGCGAAGTCGTTCAGGTCCACCGCCTTCGACTCCACCTTCGCGGCGCCTCGCGTGGCGGCATCCTTCGCCACCGCGTCCAGGTTCTCCGCGTTGCGGCCCACGAGGTACAGCGAGGCACCGCGCGCGGCGAGCAGCCGCACCGTCGCCTGGGCAATGGCGCTGGTGGCGCCGAGAACGAGCACTTTCTTCATGGGGTCGGCAATCTCGGAGAGAGGTCAGCGAAGCGCAAGCAAGGACTTGGGATGCGGCGCTCCGGAAGCGCGCTCCGATTCCAGAGAGAAGGGCATGGTCACCGGATTCATCCGCCGCCAGAACGACGACGAGAACGCCGGGTCGATGTACCCCGCGAACTCCGAGCGGCGCGGGAAGTACGCCGCGAAGCTCTCCGGACTCATCCGCGCGTCCTTCGCCGGGTACACCGCGCCGCCTGCCTCGCGCGTCACCCGGTCCAACTCCTCCACCAACCGGTACGTCTTCTCCCCCCGGTTGGCGAAGTCCATGGCCAGCGTCACGCCCTGACGAGGAAAGGACATCCATCCCGGCGAGGGGATGTCACCGAAGGTCTTCAGCACCGACAGGAAGCTGGGCAGCCCGCCGCGAGCGCTGCGCTCCAGGATGTCCTTCAGCGCGTCGCGCGCGGTGGAGTAGGGCACCACGCACTGGAACTGGAGGAAGCCCCGGCTGCCGTAGATGCGGTTCCACGCGTAGATGGCATCCAGCGGATAGAAGAACGGGTCGTAGTGCGTCAGCCGCTGCTTCGGCTTGCCGTTCTGCCGATGGAAGTAGAGCCAGTTGAACGCCGACACCGACAGCCGGTTGAGACAGAACGCCGGCATGTCCATCGGCACCGCGAGGCCGATGCCGTGCGACAGATGGCTCTTCGCCAAGGGAAGCCCGTCGAACTGCGGCGGCGCGAAGTTGCCCCGGTACAACAGCCCCCGTCCCACCTTCTTGCCGCGCGCCAGGCAGTCCACCCACGCCATGGTGAACTCGTGGTCGGCCTCGGACTCGCGCGCCACGACGAGAAACTCGTCCAGGTTGCCGAAGGGCACCGTCTCCTGGAGCACGTACGGGTTGCTGATGGGCTTGAGTTGCACCTCCGCCCAGGTGACGAGCCCGGTGAGCCCCAGGCCGCCAATCGTCGCGCCGTACCAGTCCGGGTTCTCGTCTGGCGCGCACAGGCGGCGGCTGCCATCCGAGCGCACCAGCTCGAAGCGGCGCACGTAGCGGCCGAACGTCCCGCCCCGGTGGTGGTTCTTCCCGTGCACGTCGTTGGCGATGGCGCCGCCCACCGTCACGTACTTGGTGCCCGGAGTCACCGGCAGGAACCAGCCGCGCGGCGCCGCCAGTCGCAACAGCGTGTCCAGCGTGACGCCCGCCTCGCAGCGCACCACGCCCGTGGCCGCGTCGAAGGCGATGAGCTTGTCCAACCCCGAGGTGAGCAGCAGCGTCCCGCCCCCGTTGAGGCAGGAGTCGCCATAGCTGCGCCCCAGCCCGTGCGGCAGCACCGAGCCGGAGATTCGCGGCAGCGCGTCCGAGCGCCACGTCAGCGACTGCGTGCGCTGCTCGACTTGGGGGTAGCGCCCCCAGGACTCCAGTGACTTCATCGCGGAAGCCCTCTCACGTGGCCGCCCACAGCACCAGGGCGGAGACGAGCCCCACCGCGTAGCTCACCTTGTCCTTGAGCGCGAAGACGAGCGGGTCCTCGTTCACCTGCCCGCGATGCGCCAGCACCCAGATGCGGCCCACCCAGTAGAGCATCACCGGGCACAACAGCCACAGCCGCTCCGGGTGGTCGTAATAGACAGTCACTTCCTTCGACGTGATGTACAGCGCCAGCACCAGCACGGACACCTGGCCCGCCGCCGCTCCCAGGCTGGCGAGCTGCTCGTAGTCCTGCGCCAGATAGCCGCGCCCGTGCGCGGTCGTCTCGTTGGACAGCCGCAGCCGGCGCACCTCGCTCAGCCGCTTCACCAGCGCGAGCGACAGGAAGAGGAACATGCTGAACATGAGCAGCCAGCTCGACGTGGGCACGCCCACCGCCAGCGAGCCGCCGAAGATGCGCACCGTGTACAGGCCCGCCAGCACCAGCACGTCCAGCATCACCACCTGCTTGAGCCGCAGCGAATACGCCAGCGTCATCGCGTAGTACGTCGCCAGCAGCGCGGAGAAGGCGGGCGGCAACAGCAGACACACCGCCGCTCCCGCGAGCAGCAGCACCGGCGCCAGCGCCACGCCCACGCTCACCGGCAGCGCGCAGGCCGCGAAGGGACGCTTCTTCTTCGTCGGGTGCCGCCGGTCCGCGTCCAAATCCAACAAGTCGTTGAGCACGTACACGCTGGAGGCGCACAGGCTGAACGCCACGAAGGCCAGCATCGCCTGGGCGAGCAGGTCCGGCGACGCGGCCTTGTGCGCGGCGAGCACCGGCACGAAGACGAGCGCGTTCTTCGCCCACTGGTGCACGCGCAGCGCCTTCACCCAGACGCGCGGGCCGACCGCGGGCTTCTCGAAGACGCGGTGCACGTGGCGCCCCAGCGCTCGCGCCTTCTCCAGCACGCCCGCGGGCGCGTGGACCACCACGATGTGCCGCGACTCGCGCCACAGCGGCAGGTCCACCGCGTCGTTGCCCGCGTAGTCGAACGTGCCCAGCGCCGCCTTCAGCTTCGCCAGCTTGCGCGCGCCGGACAGATTCACCGTGCCGTCGCTGGCGTGGACCTCCGTGAAGAGGCCCAGGTGCGCGGCGACGGCCTGCGCGATTCGCTGGTCCGCCGCCGTGGCCAGCACCAGCTTGCGGCCTCGCGCCTTCTCCTCGTGGAGGAACGCGAGCAGCTCCTCGTTGTACGGCAACTGGGTGGCATCCAGCCCCGCCCGCTTTGCCACTTCCGCCTTGAAGTACGCCTTGCCCTTGAGCACCCACAGGGGCATCAGCAGGAGCAGCCAGGGCGCGCGCTTGAAGAGCACGAGCAGGTTCTCGTGCAGCGTGTCGGTGCGCACCAGCGTCCCGTCGAGGTCGACGGCGAGCGCCACGTCTGGCGGGTCTGCGGAGAGGGGTGTCTCTGGAAGCATGGGAAGCGGAGGCGAAGGCTACCCTGTCGGACGGCTTCCGGGCGCGGGAAGGGCGCACGGCCCTCCGCCCGCCAGGGCACCGCTCAGTCGAGTCGGGCGATCAGCAGCGTCTGGAGGGGGAGGTTTCGGATGGGTCGGCTGCTCTCGATGCGGTAGCCCGCGTCGTCGAGGAAGCCCTCCACCTCCGCGGGCGTGTAGGCGTCCGCGCCCGAGGTGACGAAGTAGTGCAGGCCGATGAGGGGCGCGGAGCTGGTCGGGTCCTGGATGTCCTCGCGCAGGTACTCCAGCACGGCCAGCGTCCCCTTGGGCGCCAGCGAGGCGCGGATGCGGCGCAGGAGCGCCACGTTCTGCGCGGGCGTCAGGTGGTGCATCACCTGGAACAACAGCACCCCGTCATGGAGGCCGCCCAGCTCCGCGGTGAGGATGTCCCCGGCCTGGTGCGTGACGAGGTGGCTCAGCCCCGCGGAGGCGATGATGTCCCGCCCCACGCGCACGCTGCCTTCCAAATCCAGCACCGTGGCCTTGAGGCCCTTGTTGCGCAGGCACAGCTCCGCGGCGAACCAGCCATGGGCGCCGCCCAGATCCAACAGCTGTTTGGCGCCTCGGGGCAGGGGGATGGCACCCGCGACTTCCGGCGCCGCCAGCCGGGCGAGCTGGTGCATGGCGTGGATGTAGTCGCGCCAGCGCGGGTCCTCGGGGGCGAAGTAGTGGATGTCCACCGCCTCGCCCGAGCGCACCACGCCCTCCAGCCCCGTCCACCAATCCCACTGCGCGTAGTTGAACTCCAGGAACGCGCCCACGTACTTGGGCGAGCGCGGGTCCAGCCACCGCTTCGAGCGCGGCGCCAGGCGGTAGCGGCCGTCGCGCTGACGCTCCACCGCCTCGCACGCTATCAGCGCCTCCAGGAGCGAGCGCGTCCCCTCCGGAGACAGCTTCAACCGCGCCGCCAGGGCCTCCGAGGTGGCCGCGCCGTCCGCCAGCGCGGCGTAGATGCCCAGCCGCACGCCCGCCATCAGCGTGCGCGAGGCCATCATCCCGAAGAAGGCGTGGGCCAGGGGTTGGGGGGCCAGGTTGAACCAGTCCGCCACTCGCTCCAGCAGGTTGTCCGCCTTGAGCCCCAGCCGCATGTGCTCGCCCCCTAACGCTTCTTCCGGGGGAGGGCCAGACCGGCCAGTCCCACCATCACCAGCGCGGCCTCCGCGCCCATCAGACAGCCCACCTGCTCCGCCTTGCGCACCCCCGTGTAGCGGCAGGTGCCGTTCTCGCAAGTGAAGCGCGGCGAGCAGTCTCCGGTGCTGCGGCAGACGGTGTTCACCCGCCCCGTTCCGTCCTCTCCCTCAGGGTTGTCCCGGTCGGGCCCGCCCTCTCCCGAGGAGGCGTCCGGGAGGGGGATGATGATGCCTCCATCGCTGGACGACTGAGCGAGTGCGACGGCGGGAAGCAAGAGCGGGAGGCAGGCCAGCAGGAACAGGCCCTGGGCGCGAACGAGGTGACGAAAGGACATGACGGGGTCGTCACCCTAACCGCCCGGCCGCACAGATGCATCCACCGTGGAAACCGGAAGTCGGGGGTAGATTGTCCCACCCCTCCGCCTTCATCTGGTAGCGTACGACCCGCGATGGCCGCCCCCAGAATCCTCGTCGTCGATGACAACCCGGAGCTTCTCTCCCTCCTCACGCAGCTCTTCGAGGATGCGGGCTACGAGGTCGTCGGCGCCAGCCGCGGCAGGCAGGCGATTGAAGTGGCTCGCGCCAATCCTCCGGGCGCGGCCGTCTTGGACATCCTGCTGCCGGACATGATGGGCTACCACCTGGCGGACGCGCTGCGGAAGGACAACGCCCAGCTCCCGCTGCTCTTCATCACCGGCGTCTTCAAGGGCGGCAAGCACGCGCTGGAGGCCCGCCAGAAGTACCAGTCCGCCGGCTACTTCGAGAAGCCCTTCGAGGCGCAGAAGCTGCTCGAGGCCGTCACCAAGGTCCTCGCTCCGGAGAAGAAGGCCCCGCCCGCTGGCTCCCTCCAGGACGCCTTCGAGGTGGAGCTGGACATCGACGTGGAGGAGGAGGGCCCGCAGGACGTGATGGAGTTGACGGGCCGCATCAAGGTGACGGGCGGCGGCAACATCACCGCGGAGATTCGCGGCGCCAACCTCACCGCCAGCCCCATGCAGAAGGTGCCGGCCACCCAGGTGCGTCCGCCCACGCCGGGCCGGCCGCCGGACCCTCCGCCCGCGGGCTCGGGCGCGCCGGGCAGCCGCCGGGGGGAGCTGAAGGACAACCTGCCCTCGTTGCTCACCGCCTACTACCTGTCGCGCGAGACGGGCGAGCTGGGCATCCAGCGCGGCAAGGTGAAGAAGGTCGTCTATTTCGAGAAGGGCATGCCGGTGTTCGCCCTCTCCAACCTGCTGGCGGACCGCTTCGGACAGTTCCTGGTCCGCGTGGGAAAAATCAAACCCGAGCAGCTCCAGGACGCCTCCGCCGTGGCGGGCGCGACGAACCGGCGCACCGGTGACGTGCTGGTGGAGCGCGGCCTGCTCAAGGACACCGAGCGGCTGTACTACGTGGGCCAGCAGGTGAAGGCCGTCATCTACTCGCTCTTCGCGTGGGAAGACGGCACGTACGTGATGAGCTTCCGGGAGAAGGCCAGCGCGGAGTCCATCAAGCTGGACGTGCACCCGGGCAACCTCATCGTCCGCGGCATCAAGAAGCTCTACAAGCCGGAGCGCCTGCGCCGCCTGCTGCAGCCGGAGGACCGGCTCATCCCCGCGGTGGCCCCGGCGTACCAGCTCAACGAAGTGGAGCTGGAGCGGTGGGAGGCGGAGCTGTTGCCCAAGATTGATGGCAACCGCACCGTCGCGGAGCTCCTGGCGTTCGCCAATCGCCCCGAGCACGTCGTCTACGGCTTCCTGGTGGCGATGATGTCGCTGGGCATCCTGGACAAGCGCTCGTAGCGCGGTCGGGTCGCCGGGCGGGCGCCGTCACGTGGCGCCCGGTGTCTGTGTGGGTTCAGCCGCCCGTCAGGCGGGAGCCAATCCAGAACAGGCCGAGCGCACCGGAGCCCAGGGCGACGCCGCGCTGTACCCACATGGTGATGCGGTCGTTGAGGCGGGTGATGCCCTCGGCGAAGAGCAGACCCACGGTGCCCATGCCGATGAGGATGCCCAGCGCGAAGCCGGGCAGGTACGTCCACGCGGCCAGGCTCATGCTGCCGCCGACGAGCAGCGGGGGCAGGGCGAGCAGCAACGAGCGCACGCCGCTGACGGCCATCAGCGCGCCGGCGGCGGTGCTGACGGTGTGCACGTGCTCGTGCGGCTCCTTGGAGTGGTGGGGGAGG
>NZ_JABXEM010000559.1:0-1262 GCF_013372595.1 Myxococcus sp. AM011 | reverse complement strand
AGAGACTCCTTGCGCTTGAGGATTTGCCTGGCGGTGCCGGCCACCGACTTCGGGCACACCTCCACGACCTCCTCCAGGAGTCTTTCCACCTCGCTCATGAGCGGCAGCATCCTCCTCTGGAAGGTGGCGCGCTTCAGGAGGCCATCGCGAGCCAGATGCCACCACTCAAAGAGAACGAAGACTTCCGCCAGCAGCAGCTTTCCCAACCGCTTTGCCTCCCCGCCGCGCTCGACGAAGCCTTCGAATTCGCGCTTCAGGTGCGCCCAGCAGAATTGCCGTTTCAGGGCGCGCACCCAGTCGTAGCCACACCACCGGTCGGAGATGAGCGTGCCCCTGAAGTCCTTTCCCAGCATGGCCTGGGCCACGGCCTTGCCGCGACTCTTGGCGATGAGGAACACCGCCACGGCCGCGGTGCTGGCCACCCACAGCCAGGCGCGTGCGTGCTTCTGCCACCAGCCGGTTTCGTCCTGATGCACTGCCGGCTGTGTCTGGACGTACGCGCGCGCCTCGTCCACTGCACCTGCCAGGGCCTGGCTCACCGTCTGCTCAAGGTTGCTGACGCTGCCGAGTCCGAGTTCCACGCCCAGCACGTCCTCCACCAACTCCTGCACCAGCCGCTTCGACAGACGCAAACGTCCGGTGCACAGCGCGATGAATCCCGTCAGGCGCGGTCCGAAGGTGCCCTCGGGCACCCCCTCCGGCAGCGGCGCGCAGCGCCAGGCGTTGCAGCCGGCACACCAGCCCGCGTGAAGCTCGTACTGCTTCACCTCGGGTACCACGCGCGGCAACTCCACCACCTGGTGGACCCGCGCGGGCGGCGCCTCATCCAACCGGAGCAGTGGCCCGGTGCAGCCCGTGCAGCGCTCCGGTGCTGCCACCGCGACGACTTCACTCACCCGGTCCGGTGGCAACAACTCGCGCTTGCTGCCCTTGTGCCCGGGCTGGCCCCCGGGCTTCCGGCCGGTCGGCTCCGACTTCCTCGGCAGCGTACCGGGCGGGTCCGAAGAGGGAGGCTTCGAGGAGTTGCGCGAGGTGCTTCGCAGCCGCGCCTCCAACTCCGCGATGCGGACGTCCTGCTCCACGATTCGCGCGAGCGCCGCACTCAGCAGTCGCTCCAGTTCAGCGATTCGCGCATCTCTCGGGTCGGGCGTGGCCACGTCCCTGTATTTCTAATCCGTCCTCGGTCCACGTCGAGCGGGGTGAGGCCCACCGTTCGCAGCCCAACTGGCCCCTCAGGCGTGCACCACCCCGTGAACGCTTAC
>NZ_JABXEM010000558.1:0-1282 GCF_013372595.1 Myxococcus sp. AM011 | reverse complement strand
GTCTTCCCCGGATGGAGTCCCCCGCCGCGGCCCCCGTCAACCTTCCTCCCCTGGAGTCCGTGGACACCCTGCCCGGGCTCCCGGTGATGGCGGCGAGCGCGCCTCCTCGCGCGGAGAAGCCCCGTCCGCAGTCGGCCGTCCGTGCCGCGGCCCAGCCGGGGGTGACCGAGGTGAGCGCGCGCCCCGCGTCGCTGTGGCGCCGGCTGCTGTCGTTCTCCATCGACACGGCGGCCATCGCTGGCGTGGCGGCGCTGTACATCACCCTCGCCTCGTCGGTGACGGGGATGAAGGCTCCCACCGCGGGCCTGTCGGGTCTGGACGGCTTCGTCGCGTGGTTGCGGGCGTTGCACACCGTGCTGCTGCCGGGCTTTTTCCTGGTGCTGATCCTGGCGCTCGTGTACTGCGCCGTGGCGGCCTTCCTCTGGAACGGACGCACGCTGGGCCGGCTGCTCCTGGGACTTCGCCTGGTGGACACGCACGGACTGGCTCCCGCTCCGGGTCGGGCCATCGTGCGGGCGCTGCTCGCCAGCGTCTCCTTCGTCCTGTTCCTCGGTGGATTCTGGATGGCGCTGTTTGATCGCCGTGGACAGACGCTCCATGACAAGCTGACGTCCACCTTCGTCGTTCAACCGAGCTGACCCACCGCTTCATTGTGCCTTGCGGCCGCGGCCGTAAGATGCCGCGCCTACATGCCCGCCCGCCTCGCTCAACTCCTCGTCTCCCGCATGCTCCTTTCCCAGGAGAAGGCGGGAGAGTTGTTGCGACACCAGCAGGCGCAGGGCGGGCACCTGGACACGGTGTTGCTGGAGCAGGGCCTCGCGAGCGAGACGGATGTGCTCGCGTTGCTCGGTGACGTCGCGGGCTTCCGGGCGGTGAACCTGGTCGACTTCGAGCCGAACGCCGAGGTCGCCTCCTTCATCCCCCCGAAAATCGCAGAGCGGCTCAGCGTGGTGCCGCTCTCGCTGGATGGGCAGACGCTGCACGTCGCCTGCGCGTATCCAGTGCCGAAGAAGGAGCTGGACGAGGTCGGCTTCCTGCTGGGCCGGCCGCTGGAGCTGTGGGTGGCCGCCGAGGTGAGGATCCGCGAGTGGATCTCCACCATCTACCGCCAGCCCCTGTCGCCGCGCTTCATCCAGCTCGTCGCCGCGCTGGACCCGGAGAAGCAGCTCCCGATTACCCCTCCTCCGCCGCCTCCGCCCGATGAGTCGTCCCTCACGGTGGAGATGGTGGAGCGACTGGCGCGCTCCGTGGCGAGGGAGCCCCTGGTCAGCGAGGCCCGACC
>NZ_JABXEM010000557.1:0-1308 GCF_013372595.1 Myxococcus sp. AM011 | reverse complement strand
CCTTCGACCTGGCCCGTGGTCCTGTCGTCCGCACCTCACTGCTCCGCTTGGATGAGACGCAGCACCAGCTCCTCGTCACCGTCCACCACATCGCGTCCGACGGTTGGTCCATCGCCGTCATGGTCCGTGAGTTGGCGGCGCTCTACCGCCAGTTCTCCGGCGGCGAGGCCGCCCAGCTCGCACCCCTGCCCATCCAGTACGCCGACTTCTCCGTCTGGCAGCGTCAGTGGCTCCAGGGCGACGTCCTCGCCGAAGAGCTTGCCTGGTGGAGACAGCAGCTCTCCGGCGCTTCCACCTCGCTCGATCTGCCCACCGACAGGCCGCGTCCCGCCGCCCAGACGTATCGCGGCGCGGTGCTCCCCATCGACCTGACTCGTGAGCTGTCTCAAGCCGTGAAGGCCTTGGCTCAGCGCGAAGGCGCCACGCCCTTCATGGTGCTGCTGGCATCCTTCCAGCTCCTGCTCTCTCGCTACTCGGGCCAGGATGACATCTCCGTCGGCTCGCCGGTCGCCAACCGCAACCGTGCCGAGACCGAAGGCCTCATCGGATTCTTCGTCAACACGCTCGTCCTGCGTGCACGCATCAATGGCAGCCAGTCCTTCCGCGAGCTGCTCTCACAGGTGCGCCTGTCCACCCTGGCCGCCTACGAGCACCAGGACGTCCCCTTCGAGAAGCTTGTCGAAGAGCTCCAGCCTCAGCGCGACCTGAGCCGTTCTCCGCTGTTCCAGGTCTCGCTCACGCTGCAGAACGCCCCCGAGGAGGCTCTTGCTCTCGCGGGTCTTGAACTCACTGCACTGCCCGCGGATATCAACACGTCGAAGTTCGACTTCAGCCTCCTGTTCACAGAGGCGGAGCAGTTCTCCGGCATCATCAATTACAACACCGACCTCTTCGACGCGGAGTCGATGCAGGGACTGCTCCGTCACTTCTCCGTGCTGCTCGAGGCCGCGGTCTCTCAGCCCGAGCAATCGCTGAGCGCGCTTTCCCTGCTGTCCGCCCCCGAGAAGCAGCAGGTGCTCACCGGGTGGACCGGCACCACGTCCGCCTACCCGCGCGACGCTTCCATCCACTCCCTCTTCGCTCAGCAGGCTGCTCGCTCGCCCGACGCTGTCGCTGTCGTCTCCGGCGAGGAGTCGCTCTCCTACGCCCAGCTCGACTCGCGCTCCAACCAGCTCGCTCACTACCTGCGCTCGTTGGGTGTGCTTCCGGGCTCTCGCGTCGCTGTCCGCCTTGACCGCTCCGCGGACCTCATCGTCTCCCTCCTCGCCATCCTCAAGGCGGGGGCCGCCTACGTCCCTCTCGACAAGG
>NZ_JABXEM010000556.1:0-1309 GCF_013372595.1 Myxococcus sp. AM011 | reverse complement strand
GCCCCGGCCCATCATCGCGCACCTCCAGCACCAGTCGATCCCCCCGGCGCATGGCTCGCACCCACACGTGCCCCCGAGACGCACGCCGCGAGGTCCCATGCTTGATGGCATTCTCGACGAGCGGCTGGAGCACGAGCGAAGGAACCCGAGCCATCAACGTCTCCGCCTCCGGCTCCAGGTGAGACTCCAGCCGTCCTCCGAACCGAAGCTTCTCGATGCCCAGGTAGCGACGAACCAACTCCAGTTCCTCGGACAGCGGCACCTCGTGGTCCCCGCGGCCCTCCAGGCTGGCCCGCAGCAGGTCCCCCAGTTCCACGAGCGCGTCGACCGCCTCCGGGTTGCGCGACTGGCGCACCAGTCCGACCACGGCGTTCAACGTGTTGAAGAGGAAGTGCGGATCCAACTGGGCACGCAGGGCCTGGAGCCGCGACTCGGCCAACCGCGCCACCAACCGCGACTCCGCCAGCTCCCGCTCCCGCGCCCGGCGCGCCGCGCTCAACGCGGCCCAGGCCGCGAGAAAGAGCAGGTACTCGAAGGACCCCAGCGCCCCGCGCTCCAGCAGGAGCCCTCGCAGCCCCTCGCTGAACGACACACCTCCCGCGTCCCACTGCTCCAACCCCGAGCGCACCAGCGCGAGCAGGAGCGCATGCAGCAGCACGAAGCCACTGCCTAGCGCCACCAACAGACCCAGGTCGCGGCCCCTGGGAGATGCATCCCGAGTCACCCGGCCGAAGGTGGCCAGCATCAAGGGCCCCAGCAGCGCCCAGACGCTGTAGGGCACCATGGCCAGCGCCAGCTTGAAGCCGAACGCCCGAGGCTCGCGGGCATACGCGCCCACCGCATTGGGCAGCGCGGCGAGCAGCCCCACGGCCATGCCGAGCAGCCACATGCGCCCGGGAGACAGGGCACGCGTGGCGCCCCCCACCGGGCCTCGCGCGGCCATCACCTCCCCCGGGTTCACGGCATCCCTCGCGGCCACGGCGAAGCAGCGTAGCGGAAGCGCCTGGTTTCGAGAGCCCCCCACGAAGCGAAACAGCGCCTTCGGCTATGCTGCGCGCGCTCCGTGAACAGGACCACTCCGGGCCACGAGCCCGATGAACCCCGCCCGCCGTCTCCCTCCTCGTCCCAGGTGCGCTCCGGCACGCTGTACGCCTTGGACGACTCACCCGACACCACCCCTCCGAGCCAGACCGCGCGAGGCGCCCGTGTCACGGGTGTCGGCACCGCCGTGCTCGTGGCCCTGGGACTCGCCGTCCCCGGCGTGGCCGCGTTCCTGCTCCGACCCGCTCCCACGGCACCTGCCCCCTCC
>NZ_JABXEM010000555.1:0-1335 GCF_013372595.1 Myxococcus sp. AM011 | reverse complement strand
TCCCGCCCCCTTGCTCACCACCTGATGCGCCGCGTGCGCCAGCACCGTGCCGAAGTCGTTGCGCGGCGTCTGCCGGGGCATCGTGGCGGTGATGTTGAGGGACTGAAGCCTGCGGTGGTTCGGTTCCAAGTGCTGCCTCCGGCGACGGGATGCAGGCGGGGCTGTTCAGGCGACGTGCCAGCCGAAAACCCAAGCAATCCCGCGCGCCTGGGCACGACACGCACGCGCACGAAACTCCAAGGCCCGGGAAGAGCGTCCAGCCGATGGGACGGCGCCGCGCGGACGGAAACTTGCCTCGCACGCAGCCTGCCTCAGAGTTGTCGCACCCTGTCGCAGTCGTGAGGAGCCGAGCCGATGCACACTTCCAATGGTGGACCCCCCATCGCCGAGCGCTTCCACCCGCGCGTCGAGGCGGCCCTTCCCGTGAAGGTGCTCCTGCCCGGACGCGCCGTCATGGCTCGCGCCCGAGACGTCTCCATGGCGGGCCTGTTCCTGCTCGCGCACCCCGGTGACGCCCAGCGCGAGCTCACGCTGAGCCTGCCGCTGCCGGGCGACAAGGAAATCGTCACCACCTGCACCATCCGCCGCCGCGAAGCGGACGGCGTGGCCCTGGAGTTCGGCGAGCTCGACTGGGACGACCTCATCGCCCTGGCGCGCTTCCTCCACCCGCGCCTGCCCTGAGCGGGGACGTCCCTCCCCGTCGCGTCAGGCCTGCTCCGAGCGGGGCGGCGCCTGGCGCAGCCGCTCCACCAGCGCCATCAGCTCCGCGCCTCGGAAGGGCTTGTGGATGTAGCCGTCCGCGCCCGCCAGCGTGGCGCTCTCCATGTCCGACTTCTTCGCCTTCGCCGTGAGCATGTAGAGCGGCACCGTCGCGGTGACGGGGTCGCTCTTCAGGATGCGACACGCGGAGATGCCGTCGAGCTGCGGCAACACGACATCCATCAGGATGAGATTGAAGCTCCGGCTGCGCGCCAGCTTCAGCCCCTCCAGCCCGTTGGCCGCGCACACCACCTCCACGGAGCCGTCGCTCAACATCGAGCGCACCAGCTCCCGGATGACCGGTTCGTCCTCCACGAGCAGGATGAGGAAGGGTGCCTGGGACATGCCAACCATGTTTCTCCGGCGCGACTCTGAACCTCAGAGGGACGATGCTTCGCGGGCGCGCCACCCCCACTGCCGGTGCCACCTGCCGCGCGCGGTATAGCCCCGCCGACACCACCCACACCAGGGTCGCCCCATCATTTGTGTGGAGCACCATGCATCGGTCCTCTGTAAGCCCGTGGCCGCGGGGACGCCCGACTTCCGCGCCCGCCCACCCATCAGCCTGTCTGACAG
>NZ_JABXEM010000554.1:0-1352 GCF_013372595.1 Myxococcus sp. AM011 | reverse complement strand
ACCTGGGCGCGCCGGTGCGACTGCGGATGTGGGGCGCAGAGGAGGGCGCCAGTCTGGTGCGGAAGGAGGACTGGGACGAGCTGTCCGACTGGGGCCAGGTGGTGCAGGCGCTGACGATAGGAGGCGACGCGCCGAACTTCGTCTGGCTGGGGGCCCTGGAGTCCTACACGCTGCTGTCTGGGCATCTGGTGCGCCGCTACAACAACCGGGGCAACCCCGACTACCACCCAGCCGGGGCTCTGGTGACGGGCATGCTGAGGCCCTTCTACGTGGAGGCCTTCGCCTCGGACGTGCTGGGCGCGCGGCTGATGGGGGCAGAAGTCGCATTGGACATCCAGCACATCCTCTTCGGCCGCCAGCCGTACCCCATGAAGTACATGCTGTCGCTGTCCGCGGCGCATGACTGGGGCAAGGCCAGAGGGACGTCGGAGCCGATGACGCTGGGCCACCTGGATGGGACAGCCGTCCTCGTGAGCCGCCGCAACAAGGAGGGAGGCTTCGAGTTGCAGGCGAACGCGGGCTGGGGCGGGCGTCCCGGCGAGGGCGGCGCGTGGGGCGCGGTGGCAGGGCTGGGCGCGGAGTACATGTCCTCGACGGTGGACATGCGCGCGCGCCTGGAGGGGCGTCTCCAGCGCGGAGGTTTCCGCCAGGGCGCCTTCGGCCCGGACTACGAACTGGCGCGCTTCCAGGTGGCAGGCCCGGACGCTGTTCCGCAGGCGGACGCACCGTTTCCGGACGGGTACTCGGCCCACGGCGAGGTGATTCTCAACTGGGATGGTGAGGGCCTGGGACGACTGGGGCAGCGCCACTTTCGCCTGACGATGGGGGCCGAGGTTTTCAACTGGGGCCGGGTGGACGTGGACGGCCGGATGGAGGTGCAGGCTTTCCACCGGAACCTCACGGTGGGCGTGGGTGGGCTGGCGTCGGGCGCGGGTCAGCCGGGAGCGCGCTACCTCGCGTCGGGCGAGGCGCGGTGGCGTTTCCTGGGCGGGAAGCTGTACGCGGTGGGGCAGGGGGGCACGCTGCTGTTCCCGACGGCGGAAGGGACGCTGCGGCCAGGCGCCTTCGCTTCGGTGGGGCTGGGGGTGGACAATGCGCGCTGAACGGCCTTGGCGCGGCGGGCCTGGCCTGGCGCTGGTGCTGGCCCTTCTGGCCTCCGGGTGCGCCTCGTTGCCGGCGAGGCCGGGCCAGGCGGGCCGAGAGGCCACCCTTGCCTTCACTCCCTTCTCAGTGCCCACCCATGCGGCGAGGAGTGCGGCGGCAGGTGTGTATCGGGGGGAGGAGTCAGGCTCCGCGGATGGGCCGCCCGAGATAGGGCCGATGGGTCTGCGACGCGGGCTCCAGGGGGTGGT
>NZ_JABXEM010000553.1:0-1364 GCF_013372595.1 Myxococcus sp. AM011 | reverse complement strand
GACTCATGGGGAGGGGCTTCCGGGTAGCACGCCAAGGGGGCCCGGACAACCCGGAGTCCCGTCCCCTGTGTGCCGTCTCACGCCCGGGTGGCGTGCGCGGACAGGAACGCCTCCACCAGGGGGAAGATTTCGTCCGGCGCCCGGCGGCCCAGCACCAGGTCGGCGTGCCCGTAGTCCGCTCCGAAGCCGTGCCCTCGCCCGGCCACGAGGAACTTCACCGGGCCTCCCAGGGCCTCCTTCGCCCGCGCCACCGACATGGGCGGCGCCAGCAAATCCTTGCTGCCCGCCAGCAGCAGGACGGGAATCTTCACCCCCGCCAGGGACTCGCGGTAGTCGAAGCCCCCGTCATAGGTGGTGAAGCGGTTGGTGGAAATCCAGCGGGCGAACTGGCGTGCCACTCCTCCGGCGATATTGGCCGGAACGTTGGCCAGCGCGCGCCGCACCACTTCCGGCTCCATGTTCTCCGCCAGCATCATGTACCGGCTCAGCGGGCCCGGCGGCGCGCCCAACAGCGCGATGCTGGTGACTCGGCCGGTGGGGATGACCTTCAGCCGCAGCAGCGGCTCCACGCGCTGGATGAAGGTGCGCAACCCCGGTTGCACGGCGAAGGTGAACGGGCTGCCCAGAATCGCCGCGGCCCGCACCGGCGCTTGCGGATTGCGGGCCAGGTGCGCGTAGAGCATCAACCCGCCCTTGGAATGCCCCACCCAGAGCACTTCCTTGGCCCCCGTGGACACCACGGTGCGCAGCGCGGTGCGCACGTCGTGCTCCGCCTGGTCGTCGAAGTTGAAGTCCGAGCAGTCGCCCGCGAGCCCCCGCCCGCGCAGCTCCATCACCCAGGTCTCGAAGCCCGCGCGCGCCAGGTAGCGCGCCATGCTGTACTGCTCGTCGAAGTCCAGGTGGAAGCGGTTGGCGCCCAGCCCGTGGCAGAGGATGACGGGCTCCGCGTACCGCCGCTCTCCTCGGGCGTGATAGCGCCCCAGGGCAATGGCCGCGCCGTCGTCCGTGGGCACCCGGTACAGCTCGTCCGGGCGGAACGTCAGCGTCAGCAACCCCTCTTTTCCCCGGCTCATCGTCCGCGAGAAGAGGTCCGCCATCCGCCCCAGCCGCGCCACCTGTCTCCGTGTCACCCCCCCACTCTAAGCCGGTCCGCCGCCCGTTGCCGTGTCCAATGCTGAGCGGTCATCCCTGCCGGCAGGGCCGTTGCAAGGAGATGTAGGCATATCGGTCTGGAGGAAACTGGATGCGGCAAAACAGGGCAATCAAGGAAACGTTGTCGTCCTTCATCGCCACCGTTTTTCCCACAGACACCCTCCTGCGCTGTCTCTTATAAACATCTGACGCTGCCGACGACTTAATAGGTG
>NZ_JABXEM010000552.1:0-1378 GCF_013372595.1 Myxococcus sp. AM011 | reverse complement strand
CCCCAAGGAAGCGCCCCCCGCCCCGCTTGGATTCCGCGAGAAGGCGCGCCAGCGCAAGGCCAACAAGGAAGTCGCTCGCGCCGAGACAGCGGCCAAGCTCCCGAAATCACGGAAGAAGTAAGTCTGCAACGGGGATGAAACGTCTGGACGCAATAGGGGAGCGGGCACGTCGTAGACCAGGACGTGAACGCTCTTGCCCTCGACGACGCCCCCGGGACGCTCGCCCATGCCATCGGGATGCTGATGGCTGACGACGCCGTCCCGCTCCCCTGGAAGGCCGATGTGCAGGCGGCCCGCCGGGGGGATCCGTCCGCCTTCGAGTCCCTGGTGCGCAGCGTCCAGCGCCAGGTCTACGGCCTGGCCCTCCGGCTCCTGCAGAGCGAGGCGGAGGCCGCCGAGGTGTCCCAGGAGGCGCTCCTGCGCGCGTACCAGAATCTCCACCGGTACGACGACGCGCGGCCCTTCGACTTGTGGGTGCTGGCCATCACCCGCAACCTCTGCCTGGACCTGCTCCGGCGCCGCACCAAGGTGCGCACCGAGGAGCTGGAGCCCATGAAGGAGCTCCTCCCCAGCGGCGAGGCGTCGCAGGAGGAAGGCGCCATCGCCCGCGAGGAGCGTCAGTCGCTCGAGGACGCCATGGCGACCCTCTCCGTCGACGACCGTGAAGTCCTCGCGCTCTACTACGTCCAGAAGCGCACGACGAAGGAGATCGCGCAGATCCTCGGGTGCGCCCCTGGCACCATCATGGCCCGGCTCTTCAGGGCCCGAGAGAAGCTGCGCAAGAAGATGACCACCGAGGAGGCCACCCGATGAGCGCGCACCCTTGCCCCGACCTCGAGGTCCTCTTCGCGGAGCTGGAAGAAGGAGAAGGCCCCGCGCTGGACCACGCCGCTGAGTGTGAAGCGTGCTCCGCCGTCCTCGAAGAACACCGGCTGATGGAGCAGGACCTGTACCGGTTGGCGGACCCCCTTCCGCCGCCCACCCTGGTGGCCAGCGTCATGGCCCGAGTGGCGGCCGAGCCCGTACCGCAGCGAAGCGAGGTGTGGTCCGGGCTCACCATCCTCCTCACCTCGCTGCTCGGTGGGCTGGGCTTCCTGGTGATGAACGACCAGGCGCTCGGCCGGTTGGGAACGGGCTTCGCGTCGTTCCTCGTCGAAGGCCGGTTGTTCGCCGAGGGCGTGCTGAGTGGCGCCCGCGCGCTGTGGTCCACCGAGGGTCTGGCCGTGGCGGCCATCCTCGCCTTCCTCCTCCTCACGTCCCTGGCAGGCCTCAAGCGGCTCGCAGGCAGCGCACCCACCCCCTCGGAAGCCTGAGCGACCCATGAAGATCTCCCCTCGATTCCTGCTTCCCGCGTTGCTCATGGGCGCCCCCCTCGCGC
>NZ_JABXEM010000551.1:0-1383 GCF_013372595.1 Myxococcus sp. AM011 | reverse complement strand
GGTTCTTGGGGGTTGGCACCAGCCGCGCTAGCCTGGGGGGCGCCATGACGATGTACACCGAGTCACTCCGCGCCTTCCTCAAGCCCGTCCTGCCCTATCTGGACGACGAGGCGGTGTCGGAGATCATGATCAACGGCCCCACCGACGTGTGGATTGAGAAGAAGGGCCGACTGACGCGCACGGATGCCTTCTTCACCGAGGAAGGTCTCATCGGCGCGGCGCGCAACATGGCCCAGTTCGTCGGCCGCATGCTCACCGAGGAGCGGCCCCGCCTGGACGCGCGCCTTCCGGATGGAAGCCGCATCCACGTGGTGATTCCGCCCATTGCCCGCAAGGGCACCACCATCTCCATCCGCAAGTTCTTCAAGGAAAAGCTCACCATCAATTCCTTGTTGAAGTTCGGCTCGCTGACGCCGCAGATGGCGCGGCTCATCGAGGCGGGCATCGCCACCAAGCTCAACATGCTGGTGGCCGGCGGCACGGGCTCCGGCAAGACGACGCTGCTCAACATCGTCTCCTCCCTCATCCCCGACGACGAGCGCATCCTCACCATCGAGGACTCGGCGGAGCTCCAGCTCAACCAGACGCACGTCGTCCCCTTCGAGAGCCGTCCGCCGGACAAGTTCGGCAAGGGCGGCGTGGACATGGGAGACCTGCTCCACTCGGCGCTGCGTCTGCGTCCCGACCGAATCGTCGTCGGCGAGGTGCGCGGCGGCGAGGCGTTCCACCTCATGCAGGCGATGAACACGGGCCACGGCGGCTCGCTGGCCACCACCCACGCCAACACGCCCACGGACACGCTGCGCCGCGTGGAGTCGCTGTGCCTCATGTCCGGCATCGAGCTGCCCATGGTCGCCGTCCGCGCCCAGGTGGCCAGCGCCATCAACTTCATCATCTGCTGCGAGCGCTTCCACGACGGCAGCCGCAAGACGAGCGCCCTGGCGGAGGTGCTGCCCCTCACGGAGAAGGGCGACTACCGCACCCAGGACATCTTCGTCTTCACGCCCGTCACCAAGGACGAGGAAGGCCACATCCTCGGCTACCACGCGCCCACGGGCATCATCCCCAACTTCGTCGCCAAGGCGAAGGCGTACGGCTTCAACGATTTGGACGAGTCCTTCTTCGACCCGATGACGTACGGAATCCCCCCTCCGCCCGTCTTCCACGCCGGTGAGTCGTACACCGTGCGCTGGGCCCCCTCGCTCAAGCACCGCGAGGAGGGACGTCCTGACCCCGAACACTTCAAGAAGGAGTGGTCCGACTTCGAGGAGAAGTTGAGGCAGGACGCCCGCGACGCCAAGGTCGCCAAGCCCGCGCCCGCCGCGCCCGCCGTGCAGGTGCAGGTGCCCGCGAGCCTCCCCGCGTCGATGTCCAAGCCCGCCA
>NZ_JABXEM010000550.1:0-1402 GCF_013372595.1 Myxococcus sp. AM011 | reverse complement strand
GGCCATGGTGGTGGAGCGGGAGCTGGCCATCCGCAGCTTCGTTCCCCGGGACTATCTGGAGGTGGTGGCCACCTTCGCGCCGCAGGGGAAGGGCGTGGCGGCGGGGGCCCGGTATGACGGGACGTGGTTCCGCTCGGGGCCGGATGGCAAGCCGGTGATTCCGCCGGGCATGGAGGGCGTGCGCGAGTCGCGGAGGCTGGACGCGGACGGGGTGGATGCGCAGGCCGTCATCGACCGGGTGAAGCGCGGGCGGGCCACCATTGAGTCTCTGGACGCGGAGGAGAAGAAGCTGGCTCCTCCGCTGCTCTACGACTTGACGGAGCTGCAGCGTCACGCGAACCGGCTGTATGGCTTCAGCGCGCAGCGCACGTTGGAGGTGGCGCAGGCGCTCTACGAGAAGCACAAGCTCTTGAGCTATCCGCGCACCGCGAGCCGGCACCTGTCGCAGACGGTGGCGGACACGCTGCCCGAGGTGGTGAACACCGTGCGCGGGCCGTACGAGGAGGACCTGGCGCCGGGGACGGGCGCGAGGCCCCTGGGTCGGCGCTACGTGGATGACGCGAAGGTGACGGACCACCACGCCATCATCCCGACGCCCACGTCTCCGCAGGGGCTGCGGCTGTCTCCGGACGAGCAGCGCGTCTACGACCTGGTGTGCCGGCGGTTGCTCCAGGCGTGGCACGAGGACCACGTGTGGCGGGTGACCACGGTGGTGACGGCGGTGATGTCGCCGGGGCTCGCGAGCGCGGTGCCCGTGGTGGACCGCTTCCAGAGCATGGGCACCCAGGTGGAGCGGGTGGGCTGGAAGGTGCTGGATATCGGCGGGGGCAAGAAGGCGCCGAAGCCGAAGGCCGACTCACGCAAGGGTGACGAGGACGCGGAGCCGGACGACGAGCCTCAGTCGTTGCCATCGGGGTTGGAGCGGGGGCAGCCGCAGAAGGTGGAGGACGTGAAGGCGGTGAAGAAGCGCACGCGTCCGCCTCCGCGCTTCACGGATGCGTCGCTGCTGACGGCGATGGAGACGGCGGGCCGGGCGCTGGACGAGAAGGAGCTGGCGGATGCGATGCGCGAGACGGGGCTGGGGACGCCCGCCACGCGTGCATCCATCATCGAGGTGTTGCTGGACCGGGAGTACCTCGTCCGCACGGGGAAGGCGCTGGAGGCCACGGAGAAGGGGCTGCACCTCATCCAGGTGGTGCACCCGGACGTGAAGACGCCGGCGATGACGGGCCAGTGGGAAGCCTGGCTTCAGCGCATCGAGCGCGGGGAAGGCCGGCTCGACGAGTTCATCCGGGGCATCGAGAAGTATGTCACCGAGGTGGTGGGTCGTGGGCCCGCGGGGCCGGCTCAGGCGATGCCGTACGGGGCTGGAGCCTCGACTTCGCGTGGCGCGGGGGCAGGG
>NZ_JABXEM010000054.1:0-48127 GCF_013372595.1 Myxococcus sp. AM011 | reverse complement strand
GCCCCCACGCCGCGCCCGGCCTCCGAGCGCCCCACCACCACGAACGGCGCGACGCCGACGAACCTCAACGACACCGAGCGCGTCGCGGCGAGCACCGACCGCGCGGCGGTGCAGACGCGCACCCCGTGGATCAGCCAGTACGACGCCGGCCAGGTGGAGCGCGCCGGTGACAAGGCGTGCTTCCGCGCCGCCACCGCGATGGCCCGCCAGGGTGGCGCCACCGTGACGGACCCCTCCCGTCGCATCCAGGTCGCCACGAACGAGGGCCCCAACGGCATCACCGTGGACCGCCAGGCGGCGGAGCGCGGCCGCAACTACATCGACCAGCAGCTCGCCGCGGGCAAGCCGGTCGTCGTGGGCGTCAACCACCGCTCGGACCGCAACGTGGGCAACGCCGACGGCATCACCGACCACTTCGTCGTCATCACCGGTCGTGGCGTGGACCAGCAGGGCCGCGCCTACTACACGTTCAACGACCCGGCGACGCGCAACCAGAGCCGTGGCGCGGACACCAACCCGAACAACCGCTTCTACGTGGACGAGAACACCGGCGGCCTCAACCGCCCGGGGCCCCGCACGGGCAACGTCGTCGGCCGCCAGTTCGACGTGTCGATGATTCGCCCCAACGCGTAGTCGTCACCTGACCTCGCGGAAGAAGCCCGGCGGCCCTCATGGCCGACCGGGCTTCTTCACGTCTGGTGCCCTGAACGAAGTACCTGTCCGTGGGGCTCGACGCGAGGGATGCACCCATCCGCGCGAAGCGTGGGCGTGGGCCCGTTCGGGCGAAGCGCTTCGTGGGATGCACCTGTCCGCGCGAAGCGTGGTGCAGGGGCTCGGCTGACGCCCCCGACTCACGCCCTCGCGCGGGTGCGGCTCACGACGCCCGAGGTGTCACGCGCGCCGCCGACTCGCCCGACGCCAGCGCGCCTCGCAGCGCGCGCACCTCGGTCAGCAGCTCCTGGGCCGCCTCCAGCGTCGACGGTGCCGCCGCTCCGGACTCCGGGCGCGTGGCGAGCTCCGAGGGCTCTCCCAGGCCGGTGTCCCGGTGCCGCCGCACGCACTCCATGATGGCGTCGCGAATCGCCTCGGGGTTGCTCACGCCCCGGAAGCGGGCCTCATGCAGGTGCTCTTGCGTGTCCGTGTCCGATTCGCTGGAGCGAGAGCCGCTGCCTCCGCCCGCTGTCTCCACCTTCACGTCGGCGATGCCCAGCACCCGCTGGATGGGGTTCTGATGGATGGAGACCTGCTGGATGTTGGCGAAGGTCATCGTCTTCTCCCTCAGCGACATGACGCCCTCGCGCACGCGCAGGCTCCGGTCCGTCAGCGCGTACCAGCGCAGCTCGTAGTCGAGCCGGACGACGAAGAAGCTCACCGGCACCACCAGCACCAGGAAGCCCAGCCACGCCACGACCTCCACCGCGAAGAGGATGCTCGTCACGAGCGCCGTGGCGGGAAGGCCGCGCAGGACGTTGGCGAAAATCCGGCCCAGGAAGACCCAGGCCATCACCGCGCCCACGATGGCGAGCACGTGCTTGAAGCCGAGCAACACCCGTCGGTAGCTCAGATACTGGGGCGCCGCGCGGAACACGCGCACAGTGCCCTCCGGAAGCTGGGGTTCGGAGTCCACCTTCAGGAACCGCAGGAGCCACGCGTGGGGCACGTCACTCATCCGCCTGCTCCTTCGCAGTGCGCGCGCCCAACTCCTGCCGGAGCGCGCGGACCTCGGCGGCGACCTCGCGCAACGCGGACGTCAGCGCCTCGGACTCGCCCGACGCCAGCGCGGAGGACTTCGCCTCGGCGGTGCCCCTGTCTCGCGTGCCCCGCATCTTGGAGTAGAGCAAGTCCCTCATCGCCTCGAAGTCCTGGATGCCCTCGATGGTGATTTCCGCCTGCGCGCTGCCGCTCGCCGTCTGAATCTGGATGCGTGCGAGCCCCAGCCACCGCTCCACGACATGGCTGGACAGGTGGATGTCCTGGATGCGCGCATAGGTGAGGGACACCTCGCGCCGGAAGAGGATGCCCCACCGCATGGTGATGCCCTCCTCGTCCAACTCGTAGCGCAGGGTGTGGAACTTGAAGTAGCGCAGCAGCGCGAGGATGGGGAACCCCGGCCCCGCCAGCAGCGAGCCGAGCAGGTAGTTGGTGAGCAGGCTCGAGTGCGGCTGCAGCACGGTGGGCAGCTTCCACTGCGAGGCGGGGCGCGCGGGGACGAGCGCGGGCTTGGGGCCGGGCGAGGAAGTCACGGGTCCGCCGAGAGTCATGAGGGGCTCACCTGGGTATTCCTACAAGAATCGCTCCCTGTCCCCAACGGGTGGGCGCGACACCCATTTCATACGTCGGTCCGCTCCCTCGCGTCATGTCCCCGCCCGGGCACGGTCGCCACCCCGCCTGCCCGAAGGAGCGGTGTCCACGTCCGACAGGCCACGTGGGGCCCTCCTTCCCGGGCAGGGCCCCGTGAGGCACGGTGCCCGTCGACCCGACGACAGCCCTCCGCGCGACGAATCGGCCTGGCTCCACGGGTGCCCACTCCGCGACGTGCGGCCTGTGGAGCACGCCACGGTTCAAAGCCACCGCTGCTTCCTCAAAAACAGACGCGCTGCGTTTGCGCCGTGCAGGCCCTTTGCTCCGTTGCCGCGCACCCTACCGTGGCGCGCATGGACCTGATGCGCTGGCGGAGTCTCGAGGAGATGTTGTCGGGGATTGAAACACCGGAGGGCTGCTCCGCGGAGCAGCTCGCGCGGGAGGACCTCCCTCGGCTGACGGCCCTGCTGGAGAGCTGGTACCCGGACATCCGGGTCGGCACGGAGAGCCGTCACCTGGAGCCCTCGTTCTACGAGCGGGAGTTCTTCCTGCGAGGCGGGTCTCCGGACCGCTCGCTGTACGGCATCCTCGTGCGGGACCGCGCGAGCGGGGACATCATCGGCCTGCTGACGATGGAGCGGAACGTGCGCGGGTTGCAGCTCTCCGCGGCCCTGGGCGTCTTGGAGCCCTCGCGGCGCGGGCTGGGCATCGGCTTCCTGGGCACCGCGGCGCTGGAGGTCGTGGGCCGCAACATCGGCGCGGAGGTGGTGCTCTACTACTCCACGCTGAAGACGGCGCGCGCGCAGCGCAACGCGGAGAACCAGGGCTTCAAGCTGGTGGGCCTGGTGCCCGCCTTCGACGTGGATGCCATCGCCCCCGGCAAGGTGAAGCGCGTCTACGAGGCGCTCTACTCCAAGGTCCTCGTGGCGGAGGAGCGCATCCACCTCCCCGAATGGGAAGCGCTGACGCCCTCCACCCGCGCGCTCTACACGCACCTGTTCGGTCCACATCCGGCGCAGCCCGCCGCCGTCCCCGCTCCGCCGGAGCGCCTGCATGGTTGAGGTGCGGACCTACGAGGGGGACGCGGTGGATGCGTCCCGTTTCGTCAACCGCGTCTGGGGCACGTACTACGCGGCGCGGGGGCCGCTGACGGACTTCCAGCCTCGCATGCTGGACTGGTTTCTCTTCGGCAACAGGCTCGCGACGCGGGAATACCGCCTGGCTGCGTACTCGGGCGGGAAGCTGGCGGGGGTCCTGTTCGCGGAGCCCATCCGGCTCCGGCTGGGGACTCGCGCCGTGGAGGGCACGTACGGAAGCTGGTTCAGCGTGGACCCCGCGTTCCGTGGCATGGACGTCGGGAAGAAGCTGGCGGAGACGATGGCCTCGCGTCAGCGCGAGCGCGGGGCCGCGATGATGCTGGGCTGTCTGGCGGATGGCAGCGCGGGGGAGCGCTTCTGGAAGAAGACCGCCGGCACGCGAACCTTTGGCGCATTGGGCCTGTGGCTTCACGTCTTCGACGCGGCGGCGGTGGCGCGCTGGTCGACGACAGCGGCCGAGCGCGCGCTCTTCACGCTCGCGCGGCCGTGGCTGCGCGGCGGCGCTCCGTCCGTGGACACGGAGGAAGGTGTCCGGCCCTATCGCCCGGGGGACCTGCCGGCGTGCATGGCGCTGGTGGAGCGGATGACGGAGCCGGTGAGCCTGGGGTACGGCTACACTCCCGAGCGGCTCGCGCATCAGCTCCAGTACCGGGACGTGCCCCACACCCTCGTCCTGGAGCGGGACGGCGTGGTGCGGGGATTGGTCAACTACTACACGCTCCAGATGAATGCCCGGGGGCCGCTGACCATCGCCATGGTGGACCTGCTCGCCTTCCACGACTCGGTGCCTCGCGTGGAGCAGAAGCGCCTCTTGCGCGTGGCCATGGGGGACATGGTGAGGCAAGGCGCGGGCTGCGCGGCGATGCTCCGAGGGCCGTGTGTGTCCAGTCGGCTGATGCTCGGCACGGGGTGGGTGCCCTGGGCGGGAGGCACCCGCGCGATGTGCGTGCTGCCGGCTCCGGACGTGGAGTGGCCCACGTCCCCTCGCGTCTTCACGCACCTGCGCTGAAGGGGGCCTCCCTCGTGGGGGTGCCCGCTCCGGGTCCAGGCTGGGGTCCGGCGGGCACCTCCTGGGGAGGGCAGGGGGCCCGTGACAAGGAACTGGGCGCGGGCGCGCATCGCGCTATGGTCCATGGGTACCGGGACTGTCGCCCCGAGGAGCCATGAACTTCGTCTTCATCTCTCCGCACTTCCCGTCCCACTTCTTCCACTTCGTCACCGCGCTGCGCGAGCGGGGTGTCACGGTGCTGGGCATCGGCGACGCGGCCTACGAGTCGCTGCGCCCCGAGCTGCGCGACAACCTGCGCGAGTACTACTTCGTCCCCAGCCTGCATGACGAAGACTCCCTCACGCGCGCGGCCGGCTACCTCACGTGGCGACATGGCCGGCTGGAGCGCATCGACTCGCTCAACGAGTCCTGGCTGGAGGTGGAGGCCCGGCTGCGCGAGGACTTCCACGTCCCTGGCCTCCAGCCGGCGGACATCCACCGCATGCGCTCGAAGTCAGGCATGGCGCAGGTCTTCCATCAGGCGGGCGTGCCCCACCCGGACCTCATCCGCGTGCGCGACGCCGCGCAGGTGAAGGAGTTCGCCAGCCGCGTGGGCTATCCGCTGGTGCTCAAGCCCGACGTGGGCGTGGGCGCGGCCAACACCTTCAAGGTCTCCAGCGACGCGGACGTGGACACCGCCCTGGCCCACCCGCTGCCCACCACGTATGTCGCGCAGCCCTTCGTGCGCGGCACCATCGTCACCTACGACGGCATCGTCGACCGGCACGGCGTCATCGTCTTCACCCTCAGCCACGAGTACAGCGACGGAGGCATGGAGACGGTGGTGGAGCGGCGGGACATCTCCTTCTGGAGTCACCTGGAGATTCCCCCCGCGCTGGACGTGCTCGGACGGCAGGTGGTGGCCGCCTTCGGGCTGCGCGAGCGCTGGTTCCACCTGGAGTTCTTCCGGTTGCCGGATGGCCGCTTCGTCGTGCTGGAGGCCAACCTGCGGCCTCCCGGTGGCTTCATGCCGGACATGATGAACTACACGTGCGACATCGACGTGTACCGGCTCTGGGCGCGGGTGGTGACGGGGGACCCGGTGGCGGACTTCCGCTACACGCCGCGCTACCACATCTGTCACAGCGCGCGCCGTCACGGCCGTCGCTACAAACACACGCACGAGGAGGTCGTGAAGCGGCTCGGGTCCGCGTTCATCCTCCACCGCGAGCTGCCGCCCATCTACCACAGCCTCCTGGGCGAGGAGATGTACCTCAGCCGCCACACGGACCAGGATGCGATGCGGGACTCGGTGCGCTTCATCCAGGCCACGGCCTAGCCGCCGTCAGCGCTCCGTCCACGTGAGCAGGTACGTGGTGTGGCCGTCCTCCACGGACAGCGTCGTCACCTGGGGGGACTCGCCGCCGCCCACGCGAATCATGTGCTCGAAGAGCGACTCCGAATAGCCGGGGCAGTCGAGCACGGAGTTCATCCGCATCTCGTACGTGGTGGGGCCCTTCTCGACGAGCTCCACCTCCGTGTAGTTGTCCGTGCCGCGCAACGTCTGCGGCATCCGCTGCACCAGCCGGCGCGGGCCGAGCAGCCGCATGACGCCATACACGGCGCGCCCGATGAGGGTGCGGCCGTAGCCCTCCACGTGCGCGGCGGCCAGGCGACGGAAGGACTCCTCCAGGGACATGCCGGGCCAGGTCTCCTCGGCGATGACGCGCAGGCACTGCTGCCACATGAGCACGGAGTAGGCGGGCAGCAGGGGTCGGTCCACGTCGAGGCCGACCTGACTCAGCCGCGTCTTGAGGCGAGGGGAGATGCGGCCCTGGAGGCCGTGCTGGATGAGGCCCTCGACGACCTGGACGTAGACCAACCGGTGTTCGAGCGGGACGTGCTTGCCGGCCGTCACGTCAGCAGCCATCGCATCGCGGTGGGCAGTCTGCGCTGCCAGTCCTTCTCGTGGTGCTCGCCCCCGGGCTCCAGCACGAGGGACACCTCGTGGTCGGCGTAGCCCAGGCCCTTGAGGTGCTCGTAGAAGGCGCGCGTGGCCTCGCCGTAGTTGAGCGGGAGGCCATCCGCGTGGATGAACTCCTGGGCGCCGGCGTCCAGGTAGATGCGCGTCCAGCGGCGGGGGTGGGTGCCCCACTCGGAGAAGAGGCGGCCGTCGCTCCACATGACGGTGGGGGACAAGGCGCCGATGCGGCCGAACACCTGGGGGTAGCGGCAGCCCAGGTACAGCGAGATGAGGCCGCCCAGGGAGGAGCCCATGGCCCCGGTCCACTCGGCGCCCTCGCGCGTGCGGTAGTTCTGGTCCACCAGCGGCTTGAGGTGCTCCACCAGGAAGCGGCCATAGGCCTCGCCGCGCGCCTTCACCTTGCCGTGGGAGTCGTCCCAGGGCGAGTACTCCTGGAGGCGCCCGGTGCCGGAGTCCACCGCGACGATGATCCACGGCTCCAGGTGGCCTTCGTCCACGCCCTGCTCGAGCGCGAGGTTGGCGCACCAGGTGTCGAAGAGCGCGGACTCGGGATGCGCGAAGACGTTCTGCCCGTCGTGCATGTAGAGCACGGGGAAGCGATGCCAGGGCATCGAGTCATACGCATCCGGCGTGTAGATGCGCACGGTGCGGGAGAAGCCCTCTTGCGGAGAGGGAAGGTCTCGGACGATGTGGACGTGGCCCATGGATGCGGGGTGGAGCATACATGGATGTCCCCCTGTGTCTCCGCTCCTGGCTGGCCGGTGGTTCTGGAGCCCACACAGTGAGGGAATGAGGGTGGGGCGCCCGTACCGGGAGCGAGCGGGCTGGCGGGAAACAGGAGGCTGTCGGTGGCTGCTGCCATACTGACGATGCAGCGGGCCGCCCCCCTCCGGAGTCCCCTCGATGGAACTGAACCGACTGCGCCTCTCCGCGTTGCTGATGTCGACCGAGGCCGACGTGCGTCGCGCGCGGGCCGCCTTGGATGGAAGCGAGGAGGCGCGCTTGAGGTATGCCGCCGCCCAGGCTCGCGCGGTGGCGGCGAGGTCCGTCACGGAGGAGCTGTTGCTGGCGGCCCCACCCTTCGTCCAGGTGTGACGCGGTTGCGTCTGGCCCGTGGACGGCCGGTCCGGGGCTCGGACGGCGTCGGGGTGGGGTGTGCCTGTAGGGAACGGTGGTCTCTGGCGTGCAGAGCCGGCGCCGCGTGCCTCGGTTCCTCGTGTGGTGTCTCCATGGGTGGTTGGGTTGCTGGCTCCTCGGCGCGTGGCCGGTGTGGGCCGCGCCCTACGAGGTGGAGCCCGAAGTCGACGGTGAGTTGGAGCTGCTCGCGCTGCTGGAGGATGGGACGCTCTCCGCCGAGACGTGGGCCGCGCTGGTGTCGCTGCGGCGAGCGGGCGTGGAGCCCGAGCAGGCGACGCGGGCCGCGCTCTATGCGCTGCCCGGACTGACCTATGCGGAGGTCGATGCCCGGTTGGAGCGCCGGAGTGCCTGGCCCGGGGTCCTCACGGACGAGGAGCGGCGTCGCCTCGCGCCCTTCCTGGTGGGCCGTGCACCAGGGACGCTGTCGGGGGATGCGAGGCTGCTGACGGCCTTCGCTCTCTCGGACTCGATGCTTCCTCCCATGGCCTTGCAGGTCCTGGCGGGTGGGCTCGCGGGGCTTCGCGTGGGCGTGCTCGCGACGTGGGCCCGTCGGAGGTTGGGAACACTTCGACGAGACACTCGCACGCGCTCGCTCGTGGTGGACGCGCCCGGCTCGGCGGTGTTGCTGCCCAAGTTCCACGCGCAATGGACAGGCGCTCGAGCCTCCGTGCTGGTGGGAACCTATCGGCTCGGCTTCGGACAACGTCTCACGCTGGACACGACGGCGCTTCCTTCACCAGAGGGCTTCCTCCCGGACGACGGCGTGAGCCCTCCCGGAACACTGGAGCGGGAGTGCCTGCTGGCGAGCGCCTCCTGTTCAGAGGCCGAGCGCGAGGCGGACGTCACCCCTGACTTCCGCTGGGACGAGGGCTTCCGTGGCGTGGCGGGCACCGTGCGAGGCACCGTGAGTCCTGGCCTGGAGTTGTCGCTCACGGGCTTCGGCTCCTATCAGAGCCGTTCCCTCCAACGGTCCGCGGTCCTGGACCGGGCGACGTGCGGGGCGTCGCGAACGGGCGCGTCGGGCTGCGAGGCTCCAGAGGTGCTCGTCCCCCTGTCGCGCGCTCGGTTGGAGCCGCTCCGGGCGCGCACGTTGCCCGGTGTCTTCCGCGAGTGGGCCGGTGGTGGCAACGCGGCGCTCACCCTGTCGCCGCGAGCGCGAATCGGTGTGACGGGTTGGGCCGCGAGGCCCGTGTGGCCGGTGAAGGGCGCCACGCTCGACTTCCAGTCTGGCGCTCGCTACCCGACGGGCGGTGGCTTCGGCGCGGTGGGACTCGATGCCGCCTGGGGGCTGGGCGCGGTGGACCTCTTCTTCGAGGGCTCGCGCAGCTTCGACTCGGCGCCTGGGGGCGGCGGGAGCTGGGCCGCCCTTCAGCGCACGGTGCTCTCCGGCACGGGGCAGGAGGTGGAGCTGGCGCTGCGCTACTACGGACGCGGGTTCGCCAATCCCTACAGCGGTGCCACCTCGGGACCGGACCTGCTCGAAGGTCAGCGGGTTCGCAACGAGCTGGGTGCGCGGCTGCGCTACCTGTATCGGAACGTGGAGCGCTGGCGGTTTCGCGCGCAGGTGGATGGCTGGACGCTGCCCGCCGATGGCGCGGTGAAGGGCACGGCGGGGCTGACGCAGCTCCGTGCCTCCGCGCGAGTGGACTGGCTGGCCTGGCCATGGCTGCGCCCCGCGCTGCAACTGGAGGCGCGTGAGGCGGGGCTGGGGCAGGCCCTCGCCTGCTCCGACATGGAAGACAGCGCGGAGCTGGAGGAGGTGCCCGCGTGTTCCCGAGGGAGCCGTTGGGGCGTCACCGCGCGGGTCCGCTCGGAGCTCTCGGAGTCCGTCTCCGTGGCGGCGCAGTCCGGTTACGCGCGGGTGGTCGAGCCTGGGAGCCCGAGGGCTCGCGATGACGGACGGGCACTCGTGGAGCTGAAGCTGCGTCCCGTGGAGTCGTTGCGACTGGGAGCCCGCTTGCAGTGGAAGGACGAGGACCTCGCCGAGCGCACCCGGCTTCGACAGGAGGTCCGCACCACGGTGGACCTGGGCTGGACGCTCCTGTCCTCGACGACGGCGCGGGGCCGGTATGCCTGGGTGGTGGACCTGAAGGACGCGCGAGCGGCGAAGACTCCGCCGGACGCGCCGCGACACCTGTTCCACCTGGAAGTGGAGACGCGCTTCTGACGCGTGTCCGTGGAATGAAGTGAATCGAGAGGGGAGGACATCGACGTGAGGGGTTGGGGATGGAGGCTGGGGTGGATGTGTTGGTTGGGGATGGTCGCGTGTGGAGTGCCGTTGGAGGAAGGGGCGGAGGACGCGTGCGCGGAGGTATTGCCGGGGGACCTGGTCATCACCGAGTACCTGAATGACCCCGAGGGCACCGACACGGGGCGGGAGTACGTGGAGCTTCACAATCCCCTCCAGGTGCCGGTGAGCCTGGAGTCGATGACGCTCTATGCGGCGCGCTCGGATGGCTCGCAGGAGAAGGGGTTCTTCTTCGCGGAGCCGCTGTCGGTGTCACCCGGGGACTACCTGGTGCTGGGGGATGTTCGTGAAGGGCCCGTGCCCGCGCATGTGGACCTGTCCTATGGCGAGGCGCTGGGAGCGCTGGGCAACACGTCGGGACGGCTGGGCGTGCGTTGTGGCGAGCGGGTGATTGACGAAGTGCCCCTCACCGCGCCCGCGAAGAGCGGAGCCGCCCGTGGGTATGACGGGCGGCTCGTCCCGGACTCCGCTGGCAACGATGACCCGGCGCGGTGGTGTGACGGCGCGGCCTCCGTGGATGCGGGGGCGTCGCGGGGAAGCCCTGGCGCGGCGAATGCGCCCTGTGCGCCGACGGAAGGCGCGTCCGAACCGAATGGGAGCAAAGAGACCTGTGTCCCCGTGGGCTCCCAGGTTCCTCGGGACGTGAAGCGGCCCCGCGCCGGTGAGCTGGTCATCACGGAGTTGATGGCGAATCCGCTCGGGGACGACACGGTGGGCGAGTGGGTGGAGGTCCTGGCCACCGTGCCCGTGGACCTCAATGGGCTGACGCTGGGCACCGACACCACGGGCACGAAGGTGCAGGGGCCGAACTGTCTGTCGCTGCCGGCGGGAGGGTACGCGGTGCTCGCCCGACGCATGGAGGCCGTGCTCAACGGTGGGCTGCCCATGCCCGTGGCCACGTTCAACGTGGACCTGCGCAACACGGGCGGCGTCGTGCAGGTGCGGTCCGGTGACCTGCTCGTGGATGCCGTTGCTCACGGAGCCGCGGAGGAAGGCGTGGCGACCCAGGTGTCCGTGGGGAAGGCGAACGCGTCCGGCAATGACTCGGCGGAGGCGTGGTGCCGGGCCTCGGAGACGTATGGCTCGCGCGGCAACCTGGGGACGCCGGGGCGTGCGAACCGGGACTGCGCGTCTGGCGAGGGTGGAGGGCCGGAGGGTGGCGCTTCCGAAGGAGGACGCGACGCGGGTGGAGTCACTCCGGATGCCGGGCGTGGTGGTGGCACCGACGCGGGCTCCCCGGATGGAGGAACCCGTGACGCTGGAGGTCTGGACGGTGGAATTCGAGACGCGGGTGCTACGGACGGCGGAGCCCGAGACGCGGGGAGCCCGGTGCCCACGTGCATCGACCGGGTGACGGGCATCCCGCGTCCAGTCCGGTTACCGGAGGTGGGCTCGCTCGTGCTCACCGAGTTCATGGCGGACCCGAGCGCCGTGGCGGACAGCGTGGGCGAATGGGTGGAGGTCCTCGCGACGCGCGAAGTGGACCTCAATGGCGTCACGCTGATGAACGAGGGCGGAGCGAACACGCTGCTCGACGCGACGCTGTGTCTGTCCTTGAAGGCCGGGGCCCGAGGGGTGCTCGCGCGCAGCGCGGAGACGGCGCTCAACGGCGGGCTTCCCTCGGTGCTCGCCACGTTCTCCTTCAACCTGTCCAACGCCACGGGCAATCACTCGCTCCGCCTCGCATTGGGCAGCCGGATGCTGGATGTCATCACTTGGACGAGCGCCGCGACGTCCGGCGTGTCCTGGCAGGTGAGCCCCATGAGCAGCGACCCTCAGCGCAATGACGCGCCAGGGAGCTTCTGCCTCGCGCCCGCGTCGGCGCGTTATGGGCTGGGAGACAGGGGAACGCCGGGACTGGAGAACCGCGCATGCGCGCCCTGAGTCTCGCGTTCGTCCTGGTGGGGCTGCTCGGGGCCTCCTGTGGCCATGAGGCGGGGCCCGGGTGTGGACCGCACACGGGCCGCGTGGCGGAGGTCATCGATGGCGACACGTTGGTTCTCGAGGGCGGGGAGCGCATCCGCTACGTGCTCGCGGACACTCCGGAGAGCACGGCGGGACGTCACGACTGCTTCGGGCGGGAGGCCCTGGCCTTCAACCGGAGTCTCGTGGAGGGCAGGCAGGTGACGCTCGTGGACGCGGAGGCGTGCGAGGACCGCTTCGGTCGGCGGCTCGCCTACGTCGCCGTCGATGGCCATGACGTGAGCGCGCTGCTGGTGGAGCGAGGCTTTGCCTGCGTGCTCCATGTTCCACCCGCCGGCGACTCACGGCGCGCGGAGCTGGAGGCGCTGGAGCTCCAGGCTCGACGGGCGCGGCGGGGCCTGTGGGGCGCCTGCTCGCCGGTGCCCTGTTCGTGATGAGGCACTTCGAGCCCGCTTCCCGGGCGAGGCGCCGCCCAGGCGGCCCGAGAGGGCGGGGAGCCTGGACGACCCGGGCGCCCTATTCCATTCCTGACGGCCATGCCTACGCGCCAATCATCCAGACCGGTCCGCTTTCAGCAGCGGCCGGCGAAGGGCGGGCCAGCGGAAGCGCGCACCCGAGTGGGCGTGCGCTGTCCGACTGGGACGTGCGTGCCATGGTCGCGCGCTTCCGAGGACGTTCACCTTTCCCGGGTGGGGAGGGCGCTCGCGTGAACCCTTGTCCCGAGCCCATCGGTCCCCTGGCGGACCTGCTGACCTCCCGCCGCGAGGAGATCGCCCGGCGCTGGGAGGAGCGGGCGGGGACGCGGCGCGGAGAGGGGCTGCTGCGGCTCCCCACGCAGGCGACGGGCTCGCTGGAGTGGGTGGACTCCGTGATGGACCTGCTGCGGCTGTTCGGTGTCTCGGCCGAGGAGGAGGTCCAGCTCCCTCCACGAGGGCATGGTGCCGAGCGCAACCGGGCTGGCGCGGACATCGCCGCGGTGGTCCGTGAGTACGGCCTGCTCCGGGATGTGCTCGTCGAGGTGTTGGAGGAGTCGGGGTGGGCGCCGGACTTCGAGGGGCTGCGCGCGCTCAATCGCGCCATCGACGCGAGCATCGCGGACGCGGTGGCCCGGCATGCGGAGGGGCATGAGCGGACCCTGCGCGCCACGGAGGCGAAGCTGCACGACATCCTGGAGCACGCGCCGGCAGTCATCTTCGCGAAGGACAAAGCGGGCCGGTATCTCTTCATCAACCGCGCCTTCGAGCGCACCGCGGACGTGAGTCGCGTCGACGTGGTGGGCCACACGGACCGCGAGCTGTTCCCAGCGGTGGTGGCGGACGAGTTCGAAGCGGCTGACCGCTGGGTCCTCGAGACGGGACAGCCCCTGGAGTCCGACGAGCACGTCCAGTGGGCGGACGGCATGCACATCTATCAGTCGCTCAAGTTTCCGCTGCCCGGCCCCGGAGGGAGCGTGGATGCCGTGTGCGGCTTCTCCACGGATGTGACGGAGACGCGGCGCGCCCAACGCGAGCGGGACCAGGCCCGTGAGCGCCTGCGCCGCGTCCTCACCGAGCTGCCCGTGGTGCTGTGGGCCACGGACCCGGAGGGCAACATCACCCTCTTCGAGGGCAAGGGCCTGCCCGCCATGGGCGTGAGCACGAGCGAGGTGGTGGGCCGGAACACCTCGGACGTGTACGCGGGCCGGCCGGAGCTGCTGGACGCCGCGCGCCGCGCGCAGGAGGGAGAGACCTTCTCCCTGGAGCTGGAGATGGGGGGCTCCTGGTTCATGGCCTACGTCTCCCCGGAGCTGGGCCCGGACGGGCGCGTGGTGGGCGTGTCGGGCGTGTCCCTGGACATCACCGAGCGCCGCCGCGCCGAGGAGGTGCTGCGCCAGTCGGAGACGCGCTACCGGCTGGCCACGCTGGCCACGCGCGACGTCATCTACGACTGGGACCTGGCCACCGGCGACATCCAGTGGAGCGAGCTGGCCGCGCGGCAGTTCCTCCTGAGCACGGAGGGGCTGGAGATGGGCATCGACTGGTGGACCCGGTCCATCCATCCAGAGGACCGGGGGCGCGTCGCCGGGAAGATGCAGCAGGTCATCGAGGAGGGCGTGGACCACTGGCGTGACGAGTACCGCTTCCAACGGGGGGACGGCTCGTGGGCCATCGTCGAGGACCGGGGACAGGTGGTCCGGGACGCCGAGGGCCGGGCCCTGCGAATGGTGGGCGCCATGCATGACGTCACCGAGCGGAGGGTCGCCGAGGAGGAGGCCCGGCGTCGCGCGGAGTTCGAGCAGTTGCTCATCGGCATCGTCGGACATGATTTGCGCAACCCCCTCTCCGCCATCACCATGGCGTCCACCACCCTGCTGCGGCGGGACACCCTGGATGAGCGGCAGCGCAAGGTCATCGACCGCATCCTCTCCAGCGCCGAGCGCGCCACGCGCATGCTGCGCGACGTGCTGGACTTCACCCAGGCTCGACTGGGCGGTGGAATCCCCATGCAGCCCCGGCCGTTGGATTTGCACGAGCTGACGCGGCAGGTGTTGGACGAGGTGCGGCTGGCCCACCCCGAGCGCATCCTGGAGCTGGAGTCCGGCGGGGACGGCGCGGGCCTGTGGGACCCGGACCGGCTGGCCCAGGTCATCACCAACCTGGTGAACAACGCCCTCAGCTACAGCCCCATCCACTGCCCGGTGCTGGTGCGCACGCATGGCGCGCGCGGCGCGGTGATGCTCTGTGTCCACAACATGGGGATGCCGATTCCCCCAGAGCTGCTCCCGCGCCTGTTCGAGCCCATGAAGCGCGCCGAGCGCCCGGAGGCGAAGGACGGACGGGGCGGCCTGGGCCTGGGCCTCTTCATCGTCAAACACATCGTGGACGCGCACGGCGGCCGACTGCGCGTGCGCTCGTCGGAGGAGGGAGGCACCCTCTTCATGGTGCGGCTGCCCCGCGTGCTCTCTTCCCCACCGCCCATGAATTCGTGACCTCGAGGGCCCGCCCCCCGCGAGCCGCTCGTGAAGAAGATGTCCAGGAGCGACCTGGCAGGCATCGGCCACTTGCTCCCGGGGGCGCACCCGGCTAGCACGGGGGGTTCAGGCTCAAATCCCTCGGAGGGGTGCATGAAGAAGGTCCTCATCGGGCTCGGTATCGGTTGTGGCGTCATCATCCTCGGCGTCATCGCCACGGTGGTCGTCGGCGGCATGTGGTTCGCGAAGAAGGCGGGCGGCAGCCTCGAGGCCGTCAAGCAGATGCAGGTGCAGCAGGAGGAGCTGGCGAAGCTGAACAAGAGCCACCCCTTCACGGCTCCGGCCGACGGTGAAGTGCTGCCCCTGAAGGAAGAGCGCCTGCTGACCTATCTCTCCGTGCGCGAGTCCGCGCTGCCCGTCTTCAAGACCTACGAGGAGAAGTCGACGGCGTTCCAGGAGAAGCACGACACGAAGAACGAGAACGCGAACCCGTCCTTCGACTCCGCGATGGAGGCCGCCAACCTCATGATGTCGATGATGGCGGACGTGCGCACCGCGTACATCGCCAGCCTGAAGCAGCACGGCATGTCGCCCAACGAGTTCCAGACCATCACCGGCACCGTCTACGCGTCGATGGTGGCGCAGGGCACGGAGGCGATGAAGGGCATGAGCGCCAAGGCCCTGGAGGCCATGGAGAAGCAGCTCAAGGTGGTGGAAGCAAAGCTGGGGAACGACAAGCTGTCCGCCGAGGAGCGCGCGGACCTCGAGGCGTCCCAGGCCGAGCTCCAGGAGCAGATTGGCGCCATGTCCGAAATCGAGGACGGCGCGGGTGACCCGCCCGCGTCCGAGGCGTCGAAGCAGGCCACCGCCGCCAACATGGTGCTGCTCAAGAAGCACGAGGAGCGCGTCAAGGTCATGGCCAACCCGGCCTTCGACGGCTTCGTGCTCGGCGGCGCCACCGACGAGCTGAGCGGCGCGGGCGCCGGCGCGGACGGAGAGCTCGCGGACTAGCGTCGCGTGGGGACTTCCGGCTCCGGCCCCTTCCCGTCGGAAGCGGTCGGACCGGGGTGTTCCCGGGCGTCCCGACGCCGGGCCTTGATGCTCGCGACGACGGAGACGCCCACCAGCGTGGCGATGATGGCCACCGACGGCAGGGGCGGGACGTGGAGCCAGGGCTCCACCACCATCTTCAGGCCCGCGAAGCCGAGCACCCCCGCCAGTCCGTAGTGCAGGTAGCGCAGCTGGCCCAGCGTGCCGGCCAGCACCAGGTACAGCGCCCGCAGCCCCAGAATCGCGAAGGCGTTGGAGCTGTAGAGGATGAAGGTGTCCTTCGTCACGGAGAAGGCGGCCGGCACCGAGTCCACCGCGAAGAGGATGTCCGTCAGCTCCAGGCCCATGAGCGCCAGGAGGAGCGGCGTGGCCACGCGGTGGCCGTCCGCGCGCCGGACGATGAACTTCTTCTCATGCACTTCCTGCGTCACCGGCAGGTGCTTGGACAGCCAGCGCACCGCCCCGTTGTCCTTCTGCTTCGCCGGGTCCTCGCGCGCCACGCGCAGCGCGGTGACGAGCAGGATGGCGCCGAAGACGTAGGACACCCAGCCCCAGCGCTCCAGCGCGGCGGCCCCCACGAAGATGAAGAGCGCGCGGAAGACGAGCGCTCCGAAGATGCCGAAGAAGAGCACCTGGTGCTGCGCTCGCAGGGGCACCGACAGGCTCTGGAAGATGACGAGGAAGACGAAGGCGTTGTCCAGGCTGAGGCTCTTCTCAATCAGCCACGCCGCCACGTACTCCTGGGCCGCGTGCCCCCCGAGCACCGCCCACACCAGCCCGCCGAAGCTCAGGCCCGCGGCAACCCACACACCGCTCCAAATCCAGGCGGCCCGGCGGGACTCGCCGTGGTGCCCCCGGTGCGACAGCAGGTCCACCACGAGCAGCGTCAGCACCGCCGCCCAGAAGACCCCCCAGAGCCATGTGGGAATCGCATGCATGTTCGTCGGCTGAACTTAGGCATCCTCCTCGCGGACGGGGGGAGTTTCCCGCACGCGTCGCGTCAGGAATGGGGTGGGCCAGACACCCCCGGGCAGGGGGATGTGGGCTGACCAACCCATACGGGCAGGCAGGGGGCTTTTCGCTCTCTTTGCGAGCTTCCCTTCACGGGATGTGTCAGCGTCCGCGCGGGGCGGCCCGTGAGGGGAAGCCCGTGACTGTCGCGTGGGGAGGGGCGCGACGAGCCGAAGGAACTGGAGGAGTGGTACCGATGAACAAGGTCATCTTCGCCTGCGTGCGCAACGCTGGCCGCTCGCAAATGGCGGCGGCGTTCTTCAACGTGCTGGCGGACCCGGAGAAGGCGCGCGCCATCTCCGCGGGGACGCAGCCCGGCGAGAGCGTGCATCCGGAGGTCCTCGAGGCGATGCGTGACGCGGGCCTGGATTTGAAGGACGCCCGGCCCCAGCAGCTCACGGAGGAGCTGGCGCGGGACGCCCACTGGCTCATCACCCTGGGCTGTGGCGAGGCGTGTCCTCACGTCACGGGGCTCCAGCGTGAGGACTGGCCGCTGGACGACCCGAAGGGCAAGTCGGAGGTGCTGGTGCACCGCATCCGCGACGAGGTGGCCGCGCGAGTGGCGGGCCTGCTGGAGCGCGAGGGCTGGATGCGCGCCGGCTGAAGCACCGGCCGGTCAGCCGGGCAGGGGAGCCGGCTGGGGTGGAGAGCCGACCGCTCGCCCGCTCCGGCCGTACGGCCCCCGGCCCCCGGCGCATCCTGCGGACGTTTCGAGCCGACGTCCGTCCGAGGTGCGCCGTCATGTCTTCGACTTTTCCGTCCACGCCCGTCATGGCCGCGCCGACCGCGCCGCCGTCCCTGCCGCTGGCCACGCCGCCGTCCCTTCCGCTGGCCACGCCATGGCTGCCCCAGTCGCGCGCGCCGCGCCTCACGCTGGGGGCCGCCCTGGCGCTGGGGGTGCTGGCGGAGGTGCTGTTGGACAGGGCCCTGTGGGGCGTGTCCTTTCCGTTGATGGTGCTGGCGCTGGTGGCGATGCTCGTGGGCCTGGGCGGACGCGAGGGCTGGCAGCGCGCGCGGCCCAATGCGTGGCTGCTCTTGCCGCTGCTGGCGGTGTCGGGCTTCGTGGCGGTGCGCGACAGCCCGTGGCTCACGGTGCTCAACGTGCTGACGGCGGGGACGCTGCTGCTCCTGCTGGCGCACTTCTGGGGCGCGGGCCGCGTGCAGCGGCTGGGGCTGTGGGGCTATCCCCGGGTGGTGCTGGGCAGTGCCTTTCGCGGCATGCTCCATCCGCCCGCGCTGGTGCGCGACTCGGTGGACCTGAGCGCGGCGAAGCGGCACGCGCCCAGCCTCCTCCCCTTCGTGCGGGGGTTGCTCCTCGCGCTGCCGGTGCTGGCGGTGTTCGCCTTGTTGCTGTCGTCCGCGGACGTGGTGTTCGCGTCGGCCGTGCAGCGGGTGTGGGACGTGGACCTGGGCGCGCTGCTGGGCACGTCGGTGGCCCGGGCGGTGGGCGTCGGCTTCTCGGCGGCCGTGGCCGCGAGCGTGCTGGGCCACGCCCTGCGCCGGCGCAAGGGGCGCGAGGCGGGAGAGGAGGAAGTGGCGTCCGCGTCGCCGAGGCTGGGGCTCACCGAGGCGCTGACGCTCATCCTCGCGGTGGACGCGCTGTTCCTCGCCTTCGCGGGCTTCCAGGTGGCGTACCTCTTCATCGGTGACGCGTCGTCTCCGGCGCCCGGGTACTCGTATGCGACGTACGCGCGCCGGGGCTTCTTCGAGCTGATGGTCGTCTCCATGCTGACGCTGGGGCTGGTCATGGCGCTGGCGCGGTGGACCCGTCGCGAGTCACCGCTGGCGAGGGCTGTCTTCCATGCGGGGGCCTCGCTCATGGTGGCGCTGACGCTGGTCATCGTCGCCTCGGCGGTGAAGCGCATGGCGCTCTACGAGGAGGCGTTCGGCTACACGCGGCTGCGCGTCTTCACCCACGTCTTCATGTTCGCTCTGGGTGGGGTGCTCGCGTGGCGCGGGGTGACGCTGTGGTGGCGGCCGGAGCGCTTCGCCGTGGGGGCTTTCGTCGCGGCTCTGGGCGCGGTGCTGGCGGTGAATGTCATCAACCCCGACGCGCTCATCGTCCGCCACAACATCGCGCGGGTGGCCGAGGTGCCGCACGTGGATGATGACTACCTGTACTCGCTCTCCGCGGATGCCATTCCGGAGCTGGCGCGGGGGTTCGCCTCGGGGCAGCTCACGGACTCGGTGGGCCTGGGCCACATCGACCTGGGGAATGCGTGCGAGGGCGCGTCCTGGCCGGAGTGGAACCTGTCGCGCTGGCGGGCGTGTCGGACGCTGGAGTCAGCGACCAGCTCCCGCGTCAGCGCAGGTGGTAGTTGAAGGGCAGCTCCACCGTGACACGCGGGCCGAGCGCGGCGGGCGGAGGCGGGAAGGGGGCCGCCGCGCGCACCGCCGCCTGGGCCGCGTCGCACAGGACGTAGTGAGGACAGGAGCCCACGACGGACAGCTCCAGCAACTGGCCCCGGGCTCCGACGGTGATGCGCAGCGAGAAGCGCCCTTCGATTCCGGCCATGGCGGCCTGGTGCGGGTAGCGCACGTTCTCGAAGCGGTCCCTGAACATCACCTCGAAGTACTCCTCTTCCCAGGCGGTGCGCTCCTCGTGGGAGGGCGGCGGCTGGGCGACGGGGAGCAGCCCCGCGCTGCTCGCGGCGAGGACGCTGTTCACCACGCCGCCGATGACTCCTCCGGCCACGCCCCCGGAGACACCGCCTGAAGAGGCCGTCGCGTGGGCCTCGATGATGGAGTCCGGAGCGGCTGTTTCCGTCGGAGGTGATGCCTCGGGAGTCGGGAGTGGACGAGGCTCCTCCGAGGGCCGGCTGAAGGCCCTGGATGGGCCAGGCTTCGGGAAGGGGCGGGCGCGCCGCGCGGAGGCCCGATGCGGCACGGACGGCGCGCTGGCCGCGGGGGCGGGAGGTGGCGGCGGAGGCGCGGCGAGCAGGCGCAGGACGAGCACGTCGTCGTCCTTCGTGGCGAGCCGGGGAGCGTGGGTGGAGCCGTGCCAGATGGCGTCCAGGCCCACGAGGACGAGCACGTGGATGGCCACCGCGAGGGGGGCGACCCAGAAGATGCGCGTCGTGTGCGCGGCGCCGCGTGAGCGCGCGTGGGCGACGGAGGCGAAAAGCGGCGCCTCGGCGTGGCCGTCCTTCGGACTTTCGTCCGGCATGTCCAGACCCCCTTTCCTCTCGCTTGGAACCGCAGTCTAGCGAGAGGCCCCATCCACCTGACACTGGGGTAGTGCCTGTCTTCGTCGCGGTGAAGGGGACCTGCCCCGGAGCGCCGGGTGATGGTGCTGATTTCCCGCCGGATTCATGAGCGTTCCATGAGGAACGTGTCCACCGGACCTCACTTCAGGACCCGTGAGGGTGGCCGCAGTTCTTGCACTGCATCGCATTGCCGAAGGTGGGGTCGAACTGGCGGCAGTCACAGTTCATGACGAAGCAACCGTGCTGGTTGTCATAGCGCCCGCCAAAGGGGTGCGGGGCGAGCGTCTGCACGGAGACCTTGGGGATGCTGAAGGTCGTCGACCCAGAGGTGTTCGAGTAGCCCACGAAGAGCGGGGTGGGGATGGGGTCTTTCTTCAGGGGTTTGGCGCCCTGACTGCGAGGACCCGGCCAGAACAGGAGCTTCACCTGCACCGCGTCCGTCGTCCCCGCGTCGGGCTGGAAGTACAGCGCCCGCTTCGTCCAATCCTCCTGGCTCTGGAAGTCCCAGAACAGCTCGTTGAGCATGCCGCGGCAGCCTCGGAGGGGCAGGCACACCTCGGTGATGCGCGCGCGAGGTGTGACTCCCGGTGTCCCACTCCGCGAAGCAAGGCATGTACCAGGGACCCGAGGCGGACGGGTCTCGACGCCAGGAGGAAGGGCCCGCGTTCGCGCGAGACGCGCCCGCGTCACGCCGAGGCGCGTGGGGCTTCAGCCCTCCGCCGCGGGGTGTGGTGTCCACGCACTGACGTGGCTCTGTCCCGAGTCATCCCGGGTGACGGTGTACAGGGTGCGAGCCTGCTTGCCGGTGGCCGCGTCGAGCGCATGGTGGACGATGAGCGGAGTGATGGGGACCTCGGGCAGGGCTTCGTGGAGCTTCGCGAGGACGGCCTCGGGGCTCTGCGCCTCGAGGACGAAGACGGTGCCGTGGCCGGTGAGCGCGGAGTTGATGAGCAACTGGAGGTCCTGCGCGCCGCGAGGCTCGTCCGCCAGAATCACATCCGGGTCCTGGCGCAGGAACGAGCGGACCACCTGCGCGAGCGGCGTGGTGTCATTCACCCGCACCACGCCGAGCCGCGCATCCACGGCGCGCGGGTGCTCCAGCGCGGCGAGGACGTTGGTGAAGTCCGGGAGCGCCGCCATCGCCGCGTGGAGCGACGTGGTGCGCCCGGTGCCGCGCGCGCCCGAGAACACCACCGGCCGTCCCTGGAACAGCGTGTCGAGCCGCAGGAAGCGCTCGGTGAGGAACGCGGCCTCGCTCGCGCCCAGGTTCAGCGACGCGAAGTCCGGCTGCGCGGCGCGGAGCTGACGGTCTCTCGCGTATGCGGTGACGCTGGGGGCCAGGGGCCCGTCCTGGAACGTCACCCAGAAGAGGACGTCCGGGTCGCTGGCGTCGGGCGGATGCGCGACGGTGCCACGCGCGGGACGCTCGGCGTCGTGGCCTCGTCGGGACAGGGCGTGGATGGCCTGACTCAGTGACGCATGCAGCGCGGGCGCGAAGGGCTGACGTACCGGCAGCCTGTCCTGTCCGAGCATGCCCGGGTGCTCGGGCCCATCGGCGCGGACGATGAAGAACGAGGCTCCGGCCGTGAGCACGTCTCCGTCCTCGTCGGCCCACACGGAGAAGACGAGGGTGCGCGTCTGCGCGGCGATGGAGAACAGGGCCGCCGCGGCGTCCTCGGCCGAGGTGGGGAGGGGCGGTGGCCTGGGAACGGAGATGCCTTCGGCGGCGAACTGTTCAAGCAGCCCGGCAATCAGCTCGGAGGGGGTCGTGGCGAGTGTGCTCAGGTGGTGGTCTCCCGTGGGGCGCGGATGATGGCATGCGTCACGAGGCTTTGTGGTGACGACAATGAGGCTCGGAGCTACGAAGTGGGCATGAGCCAGGACTGGAATGCGACGAACGCGCCCACGGCGGACTTCGACCCGGGCGCGGAGCATGCGGTGTTGACCCGGTGGGTGGGAGCCTGGGAGGGGCCGACGCGCACGTGGTTCGACCCGTCTGGGGCGCCCGAGGAGTCGCGCACCCATGCGAACATCGAGTCGCTGCTTGGCGGGCGCTTCGTGCGCATCGACTACCACTCCACCGCGATGGGCAAGCCGCACGCGGGCCAGCTCATCGTCGGCTTCGACGGCACGGAGGGGCTCTACACCGCGGCCTGGGTGGACAGCTTCCACATGAGCGCGAACATGATGGTCTCCACCGGCGCGCCGCGGGACGACGGACGCGTGTCCATGCTCGGGAGCTACACGGCGAGCATGTGCGACGAGCAGGGTGTCACGCAGAAGCAGAAGTGGGGCTGGCGCACGGTGATTCACCAGCCAGACGCGGACACCGTGGTGCTCGAGTCCTTCAACATCTCCCCCGAGGGACAAGAGGACCGCGCGGTGGAGACGCGGCTGACGCGGCGTCGTTAGGGTTGGTCGCCAGTCCATTGCCACCCCGCGTTGGACGAGCGCGTCAGCCCGCAGGGCGTGGGCGGAGGTGAGGGCGATGGACAATTGCAGGAAGAGGCGCGCCCATCGGGCGTTGCGCATGGGATAACCCTGTCGGGCGGACGGCGCGCGCGACCGGAGGGACACGCGCGCGGGGGGCCCAGGGCCCGGTGAGAGGACGTGCATGAAGCTGGATGACCTGGTGCTGGCGTTGACCGTCTCGTTGCTGCGCGTGGAGCGCGAGCGGTGGCTGGACGTCCTGACGCGGCTGGAGACGGAGCTGGGGTCGGGGTGGACGCTGCGCCTCTTGGAGGTGCCAGGGACGTACTCGGTGGGCGCGCGCACGCGGGAAGGGCGCGAGCTGCCGCTGGAGGCCTGGCGCGAGGTGCTGGACGAAGAGGAGCTGGTGAGCGTCCGCGCCATGGACCTGGGCGGCCTGGGGCCCGGCGAGCTGCCGGACCATGTGGCCGCGGCCTTCGTCAACTCGGAGGCCCTGGTGTTGGACGTGCGCACGAAGCAGGGCAACAACCTGTACCGGCTGGAGGTCGTCTTCAGCAGCTCCTCGCTCATCGCCCCCCGGCAGTTCGTGGACTTCGCCAGGGCGCAGCCGAACGCGGAGCGCGTGCTGGAGGCACTCTCACGTGTCATCACGGACTCCAATACGTTGAACCAGCGTCCCGCCGTGTCGCCGTCCCAGGTGGCGGACTACCTGTGCTCGCGCGAGGGGGCCTCGCTGTTCGACCTGCTCGGTGGAGACCTGCTCAAGGAGCTCCAGTCCACTGTGCTGCGCACGGGGGGAGCGATGGTGGTGTCCGAGGACTTCCGCCCCTTCTTCCAGACGCTGGACCCGGACGACTTCGAGCGCGGCCTGCTGCCGCCGGAGCGACTGGCGGAGTTCGTGCCGTCGGACGAGCGGGTGTACCTGTCGGGCGACGACTTCGGACGGGACTTCGTGTCGCTGGTGGAGGCGCAGCCCTTCGCGGAGGAGGTCTGGGCGCGCTCGGCGGAGAACCTCAACCGGTTCATCGCGCCGGACGCGACGCCATACACGGCCCCATCGCTGCGGGAGCTGCTCGCGACGGGGGAGCCCGCGGCGGTGCAAGGGGTTCCCGCCGGCAACCTGATGGAGGAGCTGCAGATGTGCTGCAAGGCGCACGGCGCGGAGCTCCTCATCCCGGAGCCGCTGCGCGAGCGCGTGCGGGCGCAGGGCCACACGAAGGAGGAGCGCGCGAAGGACCCGGGACTGATTCCGGAGCGCGAGCGGCTGCGGCTGGTGCCCAATGACTCGCGCTACCAGATGTATCTGTTCAACGCGTTGAAGGTGGCGCGCTCGCCGCTCCTGTCGCCGCGCGCGACGACGGACACGCGGGCGGAGCTGCTGTCGAGCCTGAAGGACGCGGAGGAGTTCGCCAATCGCAAGGGCTCGCCGTTCGCGGAGGCCTTCGGGCTGGCGCGCCTTGTCCTGGAGAACACCGGCTTCCAGCTCCGCGACGCTTCGCCGGCGCGACTGGCGGCCGTGCGCGAGGCGCTGAAGGGCGCGGGGTTGAGCGAGCGGGCGTGGGATGCGTTCGAGCGTCGCTTCTCGCTCGTGACGCTGTTCCAGGTGTTCCCCTCGTCGGAGGAGCGGCTGCGGGGCCTGTTGGCCTGCTCGGTGGCGGATGTCTTTGGAGGCATGGGCTCGTGGAACGACGAGTTCTTCGAGTCCGACGAGGACCAGGCCTGGTACGAGCGGGTGACGCAGCGGCTGTTCCGCGCGCTGCGCGAATTCTTCGTGACGATGGTGAACGCGCGCTGAAGGGGTGCGTCAGGCGTCGCGGTGGACGGTGCCGGGGGAGAAGGCGGGGAGGCAGATGGCGACGTACTCGGCGCCCTCGGGCTCGGGGGTGCTGTAGCGGACCCACTCGCCGGGCTCGCAGATGACGGCCTGTCCGCCGCGCACGTCGAGAAACCCGCCCTTGTGCTCGACGCGCAGGACGCCGGCGAGGACGAGGGTGATCTCCTTGAACTCGGGCTTCTGGCCCGGCTCCTCCCAGCCGCCCGGGCTGTTCATGTGGGCGACGCTGACGTCGGAGGTCTTGGTGGTGGCCCGGCCGACGAACTCATGGATGAGCTTCGGTTTGTTGCCCACGGCTGTCACGCGCATGGGAGCGGGAATCAGGGTTGGCATCGAGGGCTCGGTGAGACCGCGGGGTGGTGTGTCTGGGTCGGGCAGGTTACAGCACGCGGCCCCTGACACCCACCCCTCCCGGTGAATGGCGACTCGACTCCGCGAGGGAATCCAGTCCCGGCGCATCCGTGCAGCGAGAGCAGCGCGATGGCGTTCGTGGACGCGGGCGCGCTCCCTCGGAGCCTCGGAGAAAGACGGTGAGGTAAAGTCTCAGCGCGAAGTTCCGGCGTCGAGGGCGCCGCCATCGAGCCAACTTGCCGGCGTCGTGTCGGAAGGCGCGCCCCAGGTCGAGCCGACAGGCACGTCAACCGTCAACGATCCCGCGTCTTCGAGTGTGCCCGCGTCCGAGGGCTCGAGGTTCAGCCCTGAGCCCGGCTCTCCATCGAAGATGCGACGAAGGATTCGACCATCTACATGGATGGCGTAGGCCGCGCCCGAGTCCAATGGAAGGACCTTGCCGTCACAGGCCGCAGGGTCCACGTCCATCCGGACGAAGACGATGTCGCCCTCTCGGATGAAACGATAGAGGCGAGCATCTTGTCGCTCCCAGCAATGCCCAGGCTGGGTTCTCGAGGGCAGGAGGTCATTGGCCGCGACCATCAGGGCCTTGAGCACCGCTCCATCCAGTTCGACGGGGACGCCCGAGCCGGCCATCCTGTGTGCTGTCTGGGCGAAGAACTCCGGAAAGCGAAGTGATGGGTCCACATCGATGGGGCGAGAGGGCGTGGCTCGCGGACAGCCCGTGACGAGCAGAAGCCATGGAATGAGCAATCGTCTCATCGGACTCTACCGAGTGGGCTCACCACGGACCGAAGTGCGACGCGAGCCCTCACGACGGCAATCCCCACACATCGAGCGAGATATCCGGCGGAGGCCGGTAGTCCTCGAGCCGAGGCATGGGCACGGGCTCGCCCGGTCCACCGGCGATATCCGCGTACGTCAGCCAGCGTCCATCCGGCGCGGTGACGCGCGAGATGTAGTCCCACTCGCAAGAGTCGTTGAAGATGACGAAGCACCACCCGTTGGAGCAGAGAATCGGCGTGTCGCCACCGCCAGAGTCCTCCACGAGCTGGAGCTGCCGCGTCGAAATCGTCACCTCGCCCCGCTCCAGCGCGTACAGCACTTCGAGCACCTCGTCCTCCGTCAGCTTGTGCTCGCTCGGCTGCTCCTGGAACTCCAGCCGGTTCCCGAACGGGTCCTCACCGTGGAACCGCCGCACCTCCGGAACCTCGAAGCTCCACCTCACCGGATGCTTCGCTTCGAGAAACAGTGAGACCAGCGCATCCAACGTCGTCACCCGGAAGGCCGGGTGCGCCTTCTTCGCCGGCAGGAACGGCTCCTCCACGCCAAGGTGCAGCCCTCGCCCGTCCGGCAGCTCGAACCAGAGCCCGCCTCGCTTCGCGAGTTCTGGGGGTTTGGGAATCTCTCGCAGCCCGAGCAGCTCGCCATAGAAAGCACGGCCCCGGGCCTCCTCGCCTCGGGGCATCGCGAGCTGGATGTGATCAATCCCTTGAATCATGTTCGCCGCTCCCCCTGTCGTGGCGCGTGAGTCTGCCGGGACTCCTGGTGCGGCAGAAGGGCCTCGTGCTTGCCCACCAACGTGTCCGGGCGCCCGCGCCGCGAAACGCGCATGGCCGTGATTCCGCGAGGTTCCGCCCTATTGACGATTGGCAGGCGACTTGAAATGGAAGGCGGAGCGGGCGCAGTGTGCCCATCACCGACGCCTCTGTCGGACCCCTTTCCCTTAAGGACGCGCGATGCTTCCCGTCATCCTCGCCCTGCTCCTGTCGCAGACGCCGCCCGCAGCCAACCCGCGCCAGCAGGGCGTGCCCATCGGCAAGGGCAAGACGCTGCCCACCGTGCGCCTCAGCGCCCCTTCCGGCGGCTGGACGGTGGACCGGATGCTGCTCATCGAGGGCACCGTCAGCGACACCACCATCGACCCCATCGTCGTGTCCCTCAACGGCGACCGCTACCTGATGCGCACCTTCAACGGGCGCTTCAGCCGCAAGTTCCCCGCGGCCAGCGGGAAGAATGTCGTCACGGTGATGGCCACCAACCAGGCCGGCACCGCGCGCACCCAGGCCACCAGCTACGCGCAGGTGCCGCCCGTCCCGTTCAAGGTCATCCTCACCAGCGACACCGATGGCGTGTACACCGACCTGCACGTCTACGAGCCCACCGACACCAGCGAGAAGGACGGCCAGCTCGTCATCGGCTCCATGGCCCACGTGTACTGGGCGGACACCTCCAGCCCGTCCGGCGGCACCTTCTTCCTCAACTCGCAGGGCGGTGACTTCGACCAGCCCGCGTACGGCCCGTACCTCTACATCCACCGCGCGCCGCCCAAGGGCGTGTACCTGGTGGCGACCAACTACTGGCCCAGCGGCGACAAGGCCCACACCCTGGCCACGCTCAACCTCGCGCTCTTCGAGGGTACGCCCAACGAGGTCCGCCGCATGGTGCGCATCCCCCTGGCCACGCCAGGCACCACGCGCGTGCTCGCGTGGGTGAACATCCTCGGCGACGGACAGGCGGAGGTCTACGTCCCCTCGCAGGACCCGAAGCCCACGCGCAAGGGCTGGCCCACCAACCTGGACGCCGCCCTCAAGGAGCTCCAGACGAACGGCGACGGCGGCGGCGAGGGCGACTACTGACCCGCGCCGTCTGACGCGCTCCGGTCCACCACGCCATGCTCGCCCTGTCCCTGCTGCTGTTGCTGGAGGCCACCGCGCCCGCCGCGCCAGCTCCCGAGTCGCGCGAGGTGCTGCTGCGTCGGCAGGTGGCGCAGGTCGCGCTCGCGCAGTTGAAGCAGCAGGACGCCGCCTGGCATCCGGACCAGCGCGACTGCGCGGGCCTCATCCGCTTCGCCTTCCGCACGGCCTACAAGCACGTCGCTCCCGAGCGCCTCGCCACGCCGCTGTGGCAGGACGCGCGCGGCAAGCCGTCTGACTTCGCGGACGCGGAGACGTTGCTGCACCACAGCCTGGTGTTCCTGGGCCGTGACGAGGCCACGCGCGACGCGGTGCGCACCGGCGACGTGCTCGCGTTCCGTCAGGAGCAGGACTCGGGCCCCCACTTCCATCTCATGCTGGTGGTGCGCCCGGAGGACCGGGCCCATGCACCGGCGCGCGTCGTCTACCACCCGGGGGAGAAGGGCGCCGCGGTGCGCACCGGGCTCCTCCACAACCTCGCCGACGAGGCGCCACGTGAGTGGCGTCCGGTGCCTGGCAACGGCGCCTTCCTCGGCTTCTTCCGTTTCAAGGAGTGGATGCCATGACATCTCCGTCGAGCCCTCCTCCGGGCACGCCGTCACCGGTGAGCCCACCGCCCAAGCGGGGCGGTCCTCCCAAGGGCCTGTTGATTGGACTGGGCACTGTCTTTGTCGGCGCCGCGGTGGCGGGGGCCTTCGTCCTCGGCCGTCGCACCAGCGGGCCCTCGTTGGGTGGTGGCGACGGCAGCAGTTCGCCTCCGCTCATCAGCAGCGGCGCGAGCGGCACCTCCGCTCCCCCCGCGCAGGTGGAAGGGCTGCCCGAGCCCACCAGCACGGAGCTGGAGGTGCCCGGTGCGAGCGCGCCCATGGCGGTGTGGCTGGACGTGCTCCATCCGCCCAAGGTGCGTGAGGCGCTGTCGCGCAATGCGTGGCTTCGCGCGCAGCTTTCGCAGCCGCTGGGGCAGGGCTTCGTTGGAGGCTGGGCCGGATTCTTCGGCTCCACCGGAGAGGACCTGAAGGCCGACTTCAAGGGCGCGGTGCTGGACCTGCTGGTGGGCCGCGCGGCCAACACGCCGTTCCGCGTGGCGTGGTTCGCCGGTGTCGCGCGCGCGAGCACGCCCGCGTTCATCCTGCCCAAGGCGACGGCGTCCGCGACGGCGGCCTACAACGCGTTGGACGCGGTGGCGAGCCGAGGCACGCTCACGGCGAAGACGTGCCCGGGTGGCACGCCCACCGCCGTCGCCGAGGGGCTGGAGTTGAAGCGCTGGCTGGTGGCGGAGCAGACGCTGTGGGCGGGCAGGACGCCGGACCGGCTCGTCGTGGCGCGGCACCCCATCGCGGTGCTCCAGGGCCTGTGCGCGGAGGTGCCGGAGCTGCGCGGCGAGGACAACGTGGACGTGGAGCTGGGTTTCCAGCCCGAGGCGTTCGGCCGCGACGCGCAGTTGTTCACGCACGTGCTGGGACTGTCGCCGGACACGCGCCTCCAGTTCGGCGTGGAGGGGGACCGTTTGGTGGGGCGGGGCATCGCTGGCGAGCTGATGGAGGGCACCGCGCGCCTGGACAAGGCGCCGCTGTCCGACGACTTGCTGAAGCTGGTGCCGGAGGAGACGCCGGTGCTGCTGGCCATGCAGCTCAAGCTGCCGGAGACGCTGACGGCCGAGTCGCTCAAGGCCTTCTGGAAGTCAGGCGGCGCGGGCGCGACGCGCACGCGGCAGGTGGCGGTGGTGTGGACGCCGCGCGGGGACTCAGCGCTGTTCCAGGAGGTGGCGGTGCTGTGGGGCCGGCCCGAGGACGGGCCCGCGCTGGAGGGCTTCTTCTCCGGAGGCAGCAGCACGCTGATCAAGGAGACGGTGTGCAATCACGTGGTGCTGGCGTCGAGCAGTGAGGAGCTGAAGGCGCTGCGCATGTCGTGCTCGGGCGGCAAGCCGAACATGCTCGCCGCGCCAGGGCCCGTGGTGGCGGGGCTTCGCGAGCCCACCTCGTTGGCCTTCGGGGTGAATCTGGGACGGCTGCTCAGCGGCCTCACCATGGACGGCTTCCTGTCCGAGTCCCGAGTGGGGCGCAACGCGCCGATTCCGAAGTCGGCGCCCCCTGAAATCGAAGCGGCGCGGCGCGACCTGGAGTCGCTGCCGTACCTGGGCCTGCGCGGCACCGTGCAAGGCGATTCGCTGGTTCCTGGAGGTTTCGGGTCATGAGGATGATTGCTCGACTCGCGGTACTGACGGCGGTGGCGCTGTCCGGCGTGGCGATGGCCAAGCCGCTCTACATCACCGTGCCGCGCTCCTATGGCAGCGGCGAGCCGGTGGCGGTGGACGTGGCCTTCGAGGACAAGGGGCCGGTGGAGCTTCGCGTCCTCAAGCCCGACAACGTGGATGCGTTCATCCGCGCGCAGGGCGACTTGCGGCGCGCGTACCAGACGCCTCCGACGATGAACAACCCGGGCCGCGCGCTCAGCCGCGGTGTCAACGCGATGGCCCTGCCGGGCCGGTGGCTGCTCGACGCGCTCGACCAGAACTTCCGCCAGGACGCGCTGAGCGTCCTGCCGCCCGCGCCGGACGTGCCTTTCACCTACGAGCCGTTGGCCAAGGTGGCGGAGGGGCCCAAGAAGCTCGTCGGCGTGCCCCCGGGCTTCACCGTGGCGCGCAGCCAGTGGCTCAACCTGGACCTGGGCGGCGCGGAGCGTGACTTCAGCGTGCCCGGCTTCAACGCGAGCGGTGGCTACGGTTTCCAGGAGCGTCGAGTGCTGTTGGCGCCGCTGCCGGCCGGCACCTACGTCCTCCAGCTCGTGCAGGGGCTCGTCGAGGGCCAGGTGGTGCTCGTCGTCAGTGATTTGACGGTGCAGCTCAAGCAGACGGATGGTGAGGTGTTGGTGCGCGTGGCCGGCAAGGACCAGAAGCCGGCGGTGGGCGCGCAGGTGCAGGTGTACCTGCCCAAGGGCAAGGGCCCGACGGGGAAGACGGACGCCAAGGGCGAGGTGCGGCTGGACGTGACGGAGCCGCGCATCATCGCCACCGCGTCGGTGGGCGGCGACACGGCGATTGTCGACACGGACTTCTACTCCACGCTGGCGGTGGCGCCGGACGTGTTCATCTACAGCGACCGGCCCATCTACAAGCCGGGCCACGAGGTGAGGTTCCGCGGCGTGCTGCGCCAGCCGGACACCTTCCTCGCGCGGCTGTTCACGCCGAAGAAGAAGGACGTGAATGTGAAGCTCGTCTCGCAGGAGGGCCGTGCGCTCACCACGCGCGTGTCCGTGGACGAGTTCGGCGCCTTCCACGGCACGCTCAAGGTGCCCGACGACTTGGGCACGGGCGTGCTGCGCGTGGAGGCGGAGCTGGACGGCCAGCCGCACCAGGGCGAGGCGCGCGTGCAGGACTACGTGAAGCCGACCTTCTACCTGGAGGCGGAGCCCGAGTCGGAGACGGTCGTGCCCGGCCAGGCGCTGCGCGTGAAGGTGCGCGCGCGTCGCTACGCGGGTGGCGTGCCCGCCGGTGCGAAGTACGAGGTGTTCCTGTACCGCAGCCTGCTGGACGCACCCGCGTGGGTGGATGACTCCGGCAAGGGTGGCCAGGGCAGCGACGTGACGTACGGCTCGCAGTCCAGCAACGAGGGCAAGCTGAGCGTGCCCGAGCGGCTGTACTCCTCCGTGGCGGAGCGCGGTGCGAGCGAGGACCCGTGGGCCAGCGCGACCGGCTTCGATGCGAGCGGCGAGGCGGCGATTGAAGTCGCGGTGCCGGAGCTGAAGGCGGGGGAGGAGCGGCTGCCGTATCGCTACTCGCTCACCGTGCGCGCGCGGGATGACCAGGAGACGTTCGCCAACTCGACGACGTCGTTCTTCCTGTCGAAGGTGGAGGTGCTGGGCACGGCGCGCTACTCGGACGCGGTGGTGGCCAAGGGTGGCGAAGCGCAGCTGTCGGTGCGCGCGACGACGCTGTCGGGCAAGGCGTATGGCGTCACGCAGGGCGAGGTGGAGTTCGTGCTGCGCAAGGCGGACGGCGCGGAGAAGAGCCTGGGCAAGCGCTCGTTCACCACGGCGGCGGACGGGACGCACCGCGAGAAGGTGCCCACGTCGGACGTGGGCGCGGTGCTGGCGCGCGTCGTCGTGAAGGACAAGCGCGGCGAGACGTGGCAGGGCGAGGAGTCGCTGCTCGTCATCGGCTCGGCGGACGAGGCCGTGGCGCAGGTGCCCAACCTCACGCTGGCGTCGCTGTCGGGCACGCTGGAGCCCGGGGACTCGGCGCGGCTGGTGGCGCTCCTGCCGGACGGTTGGGGCGCGGGTGGCCGAGACGCGGGCCCGGTGTGGGTGACGCTGGCGGGCGCCAGCCTCTATGACACGCAGGTGGTGGAGCTGACGGGCCGCACGCTGGTGCACAGCTTCAGCGTGGAGAAGCGCTTCGGCGGCGCGGTGTATGCGTCCGTGGCGTACCCCACGTCGACGGGCCGCTGGGAGGAGCGCACGGTGGCGTTCCGCGTGATTCCGCGCGAGCGCACGCTCACCGTGGAGTTGCAGCCGCGTCGCGCCGAGGCCACGCCGCTGACCGAGCAGACCATCGACGTGCGCGTCGTGGACCACGAGGGCAAGGGCGTCGTCGCGCAGTTGTCGCTGGGCGTGGTGGACAAGGCCGTCTACGCCATCCAGTCCGAGTTCCGTCCCAAGGTGCTCGACTTCTTCTACCCGCCGGCGCGCAACAACGTGTCCAACTTCTACTCCTCGGAGTTCCAGGGGTACGGGTACGGCGAGGCGCTGGCGCGGAAGATGGCGGGGCTGCCGGACCACGCCTTCGCGTCCATCAAGCCGCCCAGCCGTCAGGCGAAGGATTTGGAGAAGGACACGGCGCACTGGGACCCGACGGTGGTGACGGACCGTGACGGCCGCGCCACGGTGCGCTTCACGCTGCCGTCCAACCAGACGCTGTGGGTGGTGACGGCGGTGGCGGCGGACACGTCCGGCCGTTTCGGCGAGAGCACGTCCGAGTTCGCCTCGCGCGGCGGCCTCAACCTGTATGCGGCGCTGCCGCAGTTCCTGCGCGAGGGTGACGAGGCGCTGGCGTCCATCCGGCTGTCCGCGGGGGAGAAGTCGCCGGGGAGCCAGTTGCTCCAGGTGAAGCTCGCGTCGCTGGGCGCGCTGAAGGCGGACCAGTCGCAGCACAAGGTGGAGCTGGCGAAGGGCGGCGAGCAGGTGGTGCCGCTGACGCTGCGCGCCGCCTCGACGGGTGATGCGCAGCTCATGGTGGACGTGTCGGGTGGCAAGGACCCGCTGAAGGACCGCAAGCTGTTCCAGGTGGAGTCGGCGGCGGTGGAGGACGTCGTCAAGGTGAGCGCCTGGGGTGGTGGCGCGCTGGAGGTGCCGGCGGCGAAGGAGGCGACGCTGACGCGCGTGGAGCTGGTGCTCCAGCCGTCCATCGTCGACGCGGCGCTGTCCAACGTGCGCGAACTGCTCACGTACCCGTACGGGTGCCTGGAGCAGCTCGTGTCGACGACGGTGCCCAACGTGGCGGTGTACCAGGTGCTCCAGAAGGCGGGCGCGCTGGCGAAGCTGGACACGGACACGCAGGCGCTGCTGGCGGAGGCTCGCAGCCGCTCCGTGCAGGGCACCGCGCGCATCCTCAACCTGTCGGTGAAGGGCGGCGGCTTCACCTGGTTCGGTGGCTACAGCACGCCGAGCCTGCCGCTCACCCTCATCGCGCTGGACGGCCTGGCGTACGCGGCCGAGGCGGGCCTGGTGGACCGCGCGGACCCGCGTCTGGTCGAGAGCGCGCGCTGGTTGGAGGCGCAGGAGGGGCTGCCGCCCGAGTACGAGGCCACGCGGGCCTATGTGCTGGCGCGGCTGGAGGGGCCGAAGCAGGCGGCGCGCGTGCGTGCGCTGGTGGAGGCCTCCGAGTCCGGTGAGCTGTACTCGTTGGCGCTGGCGGTGCTCGCGGCGGAGAAGGCGGGCGTCATCAAGGAGCCGGAGCTCCAGGCGCGCATCAACGCGCTGGTGAAGCGCAGCTCGGAGGGGTTCACGACGCTGGCCGCGTACAAGCCGGGCCAGGAGCTGGAGCTGTCGGAGGCGTTCTTCCGCTTCCCGCTGCGGCGCGTGGGCATGACGGCGATTGCCGCGCACGCGGCGTCGTTCGGCACGCTGGATGTCACCCGCGCTCGCAAGCGCATCCTGGAGATGCTGTCCGAGCCGGACCTGTCCACGTTCGACCGGAGCACCGCGCTGTTGCACTCGCTGTGGCTGTTGGAGCGCGACGCGAAGGCGTTCAAGGGCATGACTCCGCCGGAGGTGAAGGGCACCCAGGGCGCGGTGAAGTTCTCTCCGCGCGGCATGGGCCTCGTCGCGACGCTGGAGCCGGGGACTCGCACGGTGGACGTGGGTGGCTTCGACGGCGTGGCGACGCTTCAGGCCACCGCGCTCACGCCGCTGTCCGCGGTGCGCGCGCAGGCAGAGGGCATGTCGCTCTCGCGTGCGTACTACGCGCTGCGCGAGGGCGGGAAGGTGAAGCTCGGCGCGGGGGACACGGTGTCGCAGGGCGAAGAGGTCTACGTGGAGCTGACGATGGACGCGCGCGGGAGCAACAAGGTGCGTTCGGCGTACTACGTGGTGGAGGACGCGGTGCCCGCGGGCTTCGTGGCGCTCCAGGAGGACAAGGCGTTCCGCGGTCCTCCGCACTCGCTGCCGTTGGTGCCGGAGGCGCTGAAGCGCCGGGTGTTGAGCCCGGAGCGCGCGACGTTCTTCTTCGAGGAGCCGGCGTGGTGGAGCGACAGCCCGCGCACGGTGGGCTACGTGCTGCGCGCGCAGTTCCCCGGCACGTTCTCCGCGCCTCCCGCGAGCATCGAGGACATGTACGCCGCGAGCATCCACGGCCGCACGGCCGCGGACTCGCTGAAGGTGGTTCCGTCGAAGAAGGGCACGGGAGACCTGTAGTCGATGGGGTGGGCCTCCGTGGTGGCCGTGTTGCTGACGGCCACCCCCACCTTCGTCACGCGAGGTGACGTGACGCCCGAGTCGGACCTTCGTCGCGAGGCGGAGGCCGGCTGGGCGGCGTTGGAATCGGTGTACGCGGCGGAGGCGGGTGGGGCGCCGGTGAAGGCCCCTGCCTCCATCATCCTCCAGCGCGGCGTGGCCCTGTCGCCCGAGCGCAACGCGCAGGGCCGGCCGGGACTCGTGGAGCTGCGGCAGAACACGCCGGGCGTGTTGGACGAGCGGTTGCGCGTGGCGTTGCGGCACGAGCTGGCCCATCAGCTCCTGTGGTGGGCTTGTCCGCAGTCGAGCGAGGACCGGCTCTTTCACGAAGCCTTCGCGGTGGCGCTGAGCGGCGAGCTGCCCGCGTGGCGCGAGGGCCCGTATCAATCCCTGTCGCGCGCGGCCTCGGAGCTGGCGGCGGCGCCAGCGGTGGACTCGTCGCGGGCGCGGCGGGCGCTGGCGCGGCTGTTGAGCGAGACGGTGGGGTTTCCCAAGGCGCTGTCGCGGCGGCTGCGCCAGTGTCACGATGGGGCGCGGTGGGTGGTGCCGCTGTCCATCGACGAGCTGGCGGACGTGCAGGTGCGCGCGGCGGGGCCGGCCACGGTGGTGGTGAGTCGTCACTCGGGCGAGGTGCTGTTGTCGGAGGGCGAGGTGCGGCGCGCGCTGCCTTATGGCTCCGTGCTGAAGCCCTTCGTCTACGCGGCGGGTAGCGGGCATCCAGTGTTGGCGCCGCGCGTGGACGTGCAGGAGTGGGCGTGTGGCCCGGGGCTGCCGGCGAAGGTGGACGCGCGCACGGCGCTGCTGCGCTCGTGCAACGGGTACTTCCTGGACTGGGAGACGCAGGGCTCGGCGCCGAAGGGGTTTGGTGCGTGGGAGCCGGTGCTGTCGGTGCTGGGTCTGACGGGGACGCCGGTGGACATGGCGGACGTGGTCGGCCTGCGCTCCACGTTGGCGCTGAGTCCGTGGGGGATGGCGCAGGCCTATCGGTTGTTGGCGGAGGCTCGGCCGGACGTGGTGGGGCTGCTGGCGGACAACGCGGCGCGAGGGACGCTGGCGGAGCTGCCCGCGTCGAAGGCGCTGGTGGGCGTGGCGACGAAGACGGGCACGGTGCGCGACGCGGCGAGCCGTCCGCAGTACGGCTGGATTGCGGCGGTGGACGGGGACCTGGTGGTGGTGGCGGTGCGGCCGGGGAAGATGCCGCGCCAGTTCGCGGAGGAGATTCCGGCGGCGCTGGCGAAGGCGCGCAAGCAGGCGGGGGTGGAGGCGGCGCGGGTGCAGGTGTTGGGGTTGGTGCCCGCGCGCGAGGTGGAAGCGCGTTGCGCGGGTGCGGGCTTCACGGTGGACAACGGGCTGCCGAAGGTGGCGCCGGTGGAGTGGGCCCGGCTGGAGGGATTGACGGCGCGAGGGGCGGCGGTGTGCCTGGGTGCGCCGTGGCGGGTGCGCTTTCCGAAGGGGCCGGAGGAGGGACGGGACTACGCGGGAGTCTTCACGTGGTCGCCACCGCCCGCGTACCGGCCACCCGCGGGAGTGCCCACGTCGCCCAGCGCATTGAAGGCGCGGCGAGGCTCGGACTTCGTGTTCCGCACGACGCGGTTGCAGTACACGGCGGGCGTGGTGTCGGCGGAGGACGTGACGTTGAAGGGCGAAGCGCGGCTGGCGTTGGCGCGGGTGGTGGCGCACAACGAGCAGCACAGCCGTCACCCGGGCCGGGCCGTCTGCGACACGACACACTGTCAGGCCTTTCGAGGCACGGTGCGGGTGCCGCGAGACGATGCGAAGGCGCTGAGACTTCCGGCGCTCAAGTGGCGGGAGTGGTTGTTGTTCTCCCAGGGGGGACAAGAGCCCTGGACTCAGGAGCGGCCGCGAGTGGACGTGGAGCGGCTGCTGGGCAAGGGCCTGGTGTCGCTGCGCTTCGAGGCGGGACGCGTCCAATACCTGCTCACGGAGAAGGAGGGCGCGTCGACCTTCGAGAGCGGGCGCTCACTGCCATGTGAGTTGCTGCGCTCGGGCTTGAAGCTGCCGTCATGTCCCCGCACGGCGTCGTTCAACGGGGACGCGCTGGTGTTCGAGGGACGCGGGCGCGGGCACGGCGAGGGTCTGGACGTCGAGGCGGCGAAGTCGAGTGGACTCCGCAGTGACGCGATTCTCGAGAACGCCTACGGACAGAGCCGCCCCGAGCCTCGGGACGTGGATTAGGGCTTCGCGAGGGGAAGCACGAGCCGGGCGCGGGTTCCTCCCTCGGTGACCCCTTGGAGGGACAACGTGCCTCCGTGGGCCTCGACGATGCGGCGCACGAGCGTCAACCCGAGGCCGGTGCCTCCCGTCTCCCTCGCTCGGCTGCGGTCGGTGCGGAAGAACGGCGTGGTGAGCTTCGGCAGGTCCTCGTCGCTGATGCCGATGCCCCGGTCCTCCACTTCCAGGTGCACCGCGTCGGCTTCCACCTGGGCCCGCAGCGTCACCGGACTGCCGGGCTCCGAGTACTTGCGCGCGTTGTCGAGCAGGTTGTGCAGCGCCCGCCGCACCAGCACCGGGTCGGCCTCCAACGGCGGCAGTTGCTCGGCCAGCTCCAATTGGAGAGGGCACTCGGGCGCGCTCTTCTGGAAGCGCTCGGCGGCGTCCTTCAGGAACTCCGTCAGCCGCAGCGTCGCCCGTTGGATGCGAGGACCCGGCTGTCCCGCCTGATTCGCCTCCAGGTCGAGCCGGGCCATCTGCAACACACCATCCACGAGCTGCTGAAGTTCCCCGATGTCCCGCCGCAGCTCCGGCAATCGCATCGCCAGCTCTTCTGGTTGTCCGTCCTCCACCAGGTCCAGCGTCACGCCCAGCCGCGCCAGGGGCGTGCGCAGCTCGTGCGACACGTTGGCCAGCAACTCCTTCTGGCCTCGGATGAGCGACTCCGTCTGTGCGGCCATCGTGTCGAAGGTGTTCCCCAGCACCGCCACTTCGTTCCGGCCCTTCAGCCGCACGCGCGCGGACAGGTTCCCTCGGCCAAACTCTCCCACCGCGGTGGTCAGTTGCTCCAGCGGGGAGACAATCGCGCGCGCCAGGGGCACGGAGATTCCCGCCAGGAAGAAGAGCACGGCGGCCAGACTGACACTCAGCGCCACGTAGACCCAACGATGGGTGACGGTCCGGTAGATCAGCACGCCTGTCACGACGTCGCCGCGCCACGTGGGGGCGGCCCAGAAGTTGAGTTCGTCCCTCTCGAACCAGTTATTGGCCCTGCGAACTTGTTGCCACTCCGCTTCGTTGAGCGGTCTCAGCGGGGGGTGCGCCGAAGTCAGCTTCACGTTGCCCTGAAGGTCATACAGGGTGGCCTGGACGTTCTTCTTCGCGTTGAGGGACTCAATCATTCGCCCGAGGTCCGGGGAGTCCGAGTTGGCCAGGTCCACCAGCTCCGTGAAGTGGTTGTTGTTGGGTTGGTTGCCATGGAGCTGCAGGAGTTTGGTGATGAGGGAGAAGGACAAGACGGCGCCCCCCAGCATCAACAGGCCATACAGATAGATGCGCCAGAACATCCGACGGGGGCGGAGCCGCTCACTGAGCTTCATGACTCGTCGCCTCGCTCCAGCACATACCCCACGCCTCGTACCGTCTTGAGCATCCGGGGATTGCGAGCGTCGTCCCCCAGCTTCTGGCGCAGCCGGGACACATGCACGTCGATGGCGCGGTCCACGGGGCCGTCCGGGTCGCTGCCCTTCGCCAGCTCCAGCAACTGCTCGCGCGACAGCACCCGTCCCGCGCGCTCCGCGAGCCCGAGCAGCAGCGCGAACTCGTGTCGCGTCAGCGACAACACCTGCCCATCCAGCGACGCCCGCATGTCACCCCGGTTCAGCGTGAGCGCGCCCACACGCACCACCTCGCGCGAGGGCCCCAGCAGTCCCCGGCTGCGCCGCACCAGCGCCTGGATGCGCGCCAGCAACTCCCGTGAGGAGAAGGGCTTGGGCAGATAGTCGTCCGCGCCCAGCTCCAAGCCCATCACCCGGTCCGCCTCCTCGCCGCGCGCGGTGAGCATGAGGATGGGCACCGCCGAGCGCTCCCGCAGCTCGCGGCACACGGTGAGCCCATCCTTCCGGGGCAGCATGATGTCGATGAGGATGGCGTCGAAGGCGCGGCGCGAGGCTTCAAGCAGACCCAGCTCGCCATCCCGCGCGACGCAGGTGCGCACGCCCTGGCGCTCCAGGTACTCGGCCGTGAGGCGCGCCAGGTGCGCGTCGTCCTCGATGAGGAGCACCTCGATGCCAGGTGACGGTGTGGCGGTTCCCATCATGTCTCCCAGTCTAGTGGGACTGGCCCGCGGCGGGCTCGCCGTTGAACCACGGGAGCGCATCACCCACCAGTTGCCTCCTCCAGTTGAGCAGGAGCCTGCCTGTCGTGCAGGCGCCCCCAGGCGTCATGAGCTGCCTCACCCATTCCTGGGGATTCAGCCGGCGCACCTGCCACACGCCGACATCGACGAGGAGCTGTCCGAGCTCCACCACGTCTGTCGTTCGAAGGCTGGACCTCATGTCGAGGCTCGGCGGCATCGCGGCCCGCGACGCGAAGGCGAGCAGCAACAGGACTTGGACGACGAGCGGGGCAACCGCGCGGAAACGTCGGATGGGGCGTGGGGACGACATCGAACCTCCCAGGGCCAGGACCTCGGGGTCCATTGGATGCTGCGCACTTCACCGCCGGGATGTCGCGGGAGGATGTGCGGAATGTAAACGAATGTAACGGGCCTCCAGGGCAGGCGAGCGCATTGGCACGTCCGCTGGAATCGGCGATGTTCGCGAGCAGAGGGGTTGTTCCAATCTGCTTTGGGGAAGATGACATGCACGTCGCATCGCGCCGGTTCGCGCTTTCGTTGCTCTTGAGTGCCTCGCTGTTGTCCGGATGCTCCGAGGACTCGCAAACGCCGCAGGACGGACCCGACACGGAAGAAGGGTGTCCCGCGGTCACCGGCGCCGTCGTGGAGCACCAGGGCACCCTCTCCACCTCGGAGACGTGGGCCGCCGGCAGTCCGCATGTCATCACCAGCAACCTCTCCATCCGAGGGCAGGTCACCGTGGCGGCCTGCGCGACGGTGCGCATCGCGGCGGGGGCCTCGCTCCAGGTGGACAGCGGCGGCGTGCTCCGCGTCGAGGGCAAGCAGGGCCAGCCCGTGCGCTTCGAGTCGCGCGAGTCGGGCAGGCCGTGGGGCCAGGTGCTCATCGGGACGGGAGGCTCGGCGCGGCTGGAGTGGACGGTGTTCTCTGGAGGCGGAGACACGGCGACGGCCCTGGCCACGGTGCGAGTAAACGCGGGCGCTGACCTGCCCGGCCTGACGCCGCTGTTCGTCAATCACGTCACCATCGAGAGCTCGCAGGGGCCCGGCATCCTCATCAATGGCACCTCGGGCTTCGCGACGGGTTCCTCGGACCTGACCATTCGCGGGTCGGGCAGCACGGCCCGGCCGCAGCCGCTCGCCGTCAATCCCAATGCCCTGGGGACGCTGCCGTCGGGCACGTACACGGGCAACCTGGAGGACACCATCTACGTGGGGCCGGCCATCGCGTCGGCCTCGGTGTACTTCCTGGGCGCCAATGCCACGCTGAAGGACCTGGGTGTGCCCTATCGCCTGGGCGGGCTCCAGGTGGGTGGGAACCGGGTGGCGGCGACGCTCACCATCGAAGCGGGCGCGACGCTGCGCTTCGAGCCGGCGACGACGCTGGACATCTACGACGAGACGAGCGCGCTCATCGCCGCCGGGACGACCGCTCGGCCCATCACCTTCACTTCGAGCGAGACGACGCCGAGGGCGGGTGACTGGACGGGCATCCGCTTCGACGGGATGAACGCGGCCAACCGGCTGGAGTCGGTGGTGGTGAGGTACGCGGGTGGGGCGTGCCAGTGCTCCAGCCATGGGTGCAACTACCTGCCGTCCTCGTTCGATGTCAGCTCGTCCATCCTCGTGTTCGACGAGCCGACGGCGCCCTTCATCGCGAACTCGCGCATCGAGGACAGCGCGGGCCACGGCATCCTGCGCGGGTGGAATGGCTCCGACCTCAGCCTCGCGGCGAGCACCACCTTCGCGCGCATCGCAGAGTGCACGGAGACGAACCCGAAGGACCGCGATGGGCGCTGCCCCTCCGAGCCGCCCGTCTGTCCTCGCAGCCCCTGAGGCACCATGACGCCGAGGGACGCCGAGCACCCGGTCGGCGTCCCTCGAGGCTCAGGCCTCGACATTCACGAGGTTTGTGAGACCTCATCCGCGTGCTCCCACGCGCGCTGGAGGGTTTCATGTTCGCGCGTGACGCATTGGCCCGCGAGAAATCGCCAGAGCGACGCGAAGGCCGGCGAGAGCAGCACGAGCAACAACATCGTGCCCCCACGAGTCACCAACGCCACGACGAACCCGAGGATGGCGAGAACGGGCACGCTCACGAGCACGAGACCGAGCGCCCCTGACGCCGCGGGCGTCAGCGTGGTGACCGCGCGGAACTCTCGTTCCGACACGGGCGTCAGCTCGGACGAGGCCTGAATCCAGAGGGACGACAGGAAGTGGTCTCCCTGCTGTTTCCGTTCAAGTCGCATGCTGTTGCTTCCCTGCGTACCCAGATAGGGAAGGGCCGTCCTCCCATCGCGTCCCAGGCGCGTCAGCGACTGTCGTGGGTCCACCCACTCGACGAGCTGCTCGAGCACGGCTTCCGGCCGCGCTCGGGTCGTGAATCGCGCCTCCACGTGCATCGCTGGAAACCGCCACATCGTGCCCTCCCAGGTGAGCCACGGTGCTGACTTATCACTCCACCGTGGGCTTCGGCTGGGGAGGGCTCGATACCTCCTTCACTGGCAGGTGTCGCCGGGGTCCACGTACTGGCAGCGCGCGGACCACGGATACTTGTACGCATGGCAGGGTGAGGGCCGCGGCTCCGCACTGCTCCGCACGAGCGGTCGCACGGGGCGGCCTCCACATGCCACCCAGTGGCCCATGCTCGTGTCCGTCCCGTAGGCGACCGCACGCGCCGCCGTGTCACCCGTGAAGGCGTACACCGCGAGCGCATGCACTCGACGCCACACCGCCTCGCGGTCATGGGCGTTGAGGACGTTCTCCGGGTTGCCCGTGAGCGCCGCGCGAGACATGGGCACGGTGTGGGTGGCGTTGAGCCCGCAGCCACAGGCATCGCTCACCACGTTGTGCCACGCGCGCTCCATCCCCGAGGGCAGCCTGTTCCAGATATCCACGGCGATGGCGTGGTCATTCACGTCGTCATCCGCGTACACCTGGATGACGGCCCGGACGTCGGTGGGGAGCGTCTGGTAGTCGCGGCCCCACGTGTACCAGGGCGCCATCGAGAAGATGAACCGCCCGCGGCTTCCCCAGCCCTGCTCCACGAAGCCCCGCCGCGCCATCTCCGGCGTCGCGCCGCCGCCGTAGCTGTGGCCGAAGAAGCCCACGCGCGTGAGGTCGAAGCGGCCCTGCTGCTGGGCCACCGCCGCCTGGAAGCCCTGCCACAGACAGTCGTAGCGGGCCTCGTTGGGCCGCGTCGTGTCCGGCGTGAGCGGGTAGGGCACGAAGACGACCGCGTAGCCCTGGCTCGCCAGCATCCGGAACATCTCCACGTACAGGTCTGAGTCGGTGGCTCCGAACGCATGCGAGAAGAAGAGCACCGGCACCGAGTCCTGTCCCGTCGGCCGGTAGGTGACCACCTGCCCGCGCGCGACGGGGTGCGGGTTCGTCACCTTCTCCTCCGTCACCGAATAGGTCCCGGGCCGGCCCCAGTCGCTCACGGACATGACGAGGGTGCCCGCCTGCGGCTCTTCACAGGGCGCGGGGAATGGCAGCGTGGAGCAGAGGCTCTCGGTGGCGCCGCCATCCGGAATCACGCCCGCGTCCGCTCCGGCATCCTGGGGACTGCCCGCGTCCGTGCCGCCGTCGCTCATGCTCCCCGCGTCCGTGCCGCTGTCGCTCCCCGCGTCGAGCGTCGTCCCCGAGTCGGGTGGCTCGGCGTCGGGCGAGTCCGGAGTCGAGGAGTCACAGGCCGTGACGATGCACACGCACAACAAACCGAGCAGACCGAGGCGGGACATGAAGAAGGCTCCGAGGTGTCTCGGCCTTCAACCCGCGACCCCTCGGATGGTTGCGGGACGGAGTGAAAACAACGACGCCGGGACCTCCTCGTGGGAGACCCCGGCGCCGAGCCGACAACAGTCCGTGCTGTCGTGAGACGTCCTAGCGGTAGGTCGCCGTCAACTGGTCCGCGCGCGCCGACTGGCCGGCGGTGAACGTGTTCATGCAGTTGTCGTCGGTGTAGTCCATGAAGTTGGTGATGGGGTCGTTGCCCGTGGACGAGCAGGTGTTGCGGCCCGTGGGGCAGCCGTACGCGGGAGAAGCCTCCGCCGGCGTGTCGCTGACCGAGTCACCCGCGCCAGTGCAGCCGCCCTGGAACGTGTGGTACAGGCCCAGCCAGTGGCCGACCTCGTGCGTGCCCGTGTCACCCTCGTTGTAGGGCGCGGCGGTGCCGCCGGGGACGCTGCTGAAGAGGATGACCACGCCGTCCTGCTTGGGCTGCGCGGTGTAGCTGGTGGGGAACGTCGCCCAGCCCAGCAGGCCGCCGCTCAGGTTGGCGGTGTAGACGTTGAGGCTCTCCGGGCCACCCTTGCGCAGGGCCTTCTTCATCGCCTTCTCGTTGGCGCTGCCGTCCTTGAGCGCGAACCACTTCGCGTTCGTCGTGCGGTCCGTGCCCTGGAGCACGAAGCGGAACGGGGTGTTGGCATAGGCCGCGTTCAGCACGTTCATCTGCGCGGTGATCTGCGAGTCCGGGATGTCGCCGTTCGCGATGCCCGTGCCCTTGTTGATGACGTGGAAGTAGGTCGGCACCGTCACCGAGCCCACCGCGCGCATCGCCGTCTTCTGCTCGGCCAGGAAGGCGTCGATGGCGGCGCGCTCCTCCACCGAGGGCTCAATCGTCGCACAGCCACGGTTCAGCGCCGTCTGCTCCACGGCGGGGGCCTCCGGGGTCTGCGCCTCCTCGCCCGTGCACGCGGCGAGGCTCAGCAGGGCACCGGCAAACACGGCCAGACGACCATTCTTCTTCGCGACGCTGCCAATCATTGTCATCTCCGGGAAAGATGGAGATTGAGTGAATAACTGAATGAAACAGCGAGAGTCAATGCCACCATGAGACATTCTGTCGACAGTCCCCGTGTGTCCGACGTCGTACTCAGGGACGGGATGAGACAGGAATGCTCCAGTTTTCGGGTCGACTGTAAAATGTCTTTCATTGTCCCGGTGACTGACGAGCACCCCACGAAAGAGTGCTGCTCGCGGCGGGGGCTGGCGAGCGGGCGGCGATTGCCGGGCCACGGGGGGTGAACCAGCTTCCGGCATTCCCTGTCCAGGAGGACGGCATGGCTCGAAGGATTCTTGGTGGTGGTGGTGGGGCGGCCCTGGCGGCGGCGCTGGTGTTCGGCTCGATGACGGGTACGGCGCTCGCGGAAGACGAGGCCAAGAAGGCCCACAAGGAAGACAAGCGCATCGGTGAGGCGGCGGCCGAGAAGGAGCTGTATGTCGGCAAGCTGGCCCTGTTCGACGCCAAGCAGATTGCCCTGGGCAACATGGCGCTGGAGAAGACGCAGGACCCGAAGGTCCGCACGTTCGCGCAGAAGCTGGTGACGGACCACAAGCAGCACCTGTCCGACCTCAAGGCGTGGGCCGACAGCAAGTCCATCGAGGTGGCGACCATCGACCTGTCCGGGCCTCCCGGGACGGGTGGCTCCGGTGCCACCCCCGGCATGCAGGAGGGCTACGACAAGAAGATGGAGGGAGTGGACGAGCGCCTGAACAAGCGCATCACTGAGGCGGAGAAGGAGCTGGACAAGCTCCGCGAGAAGAACGGCAAGGAGTTCGACAAGGACTTCCTCTCGCGCGTCGCCGATGACGGCAAGCGGGGGCAGGACCTGGCCAAGGAAGGCATGGACAAGTACGAGACCGACGCCGCCTTCAGCGCGCTCCTGAGCAAGACGCGTCGGGGCATCGCGAGCAACGAGAAGATGGCGAAGGAGCTCGAGAAGACCATCCACCGCTGAGCGCGCGGAGCCTCTCGTGAAGCGTCGGCGCGGTGACTCGGGGCGACCCGTGTCACCGCGCCGGCGTTCCAGCAGGTGTGTGGGACGCCGGGAGCGGGCGCATCTGCCAGGTTGACGTCGCGGCGGACGGATGCCTATCCCGGCACATGGCGAACGCCTGGAAGTGGATGCTGGCCTGGGGTTTCACGGTGCTGTGCGCCGCGTGCATGACGTCGGCGCCGCATGTCCCGCCCGTCGCGCCCGAAGGGGCCACACCCGCGGGCCCTTTCCTGCCGGAAGCCCGTGCGCTCTTCGAGGGATGCACGCCCGTTCCCGACAGCACCAACTCGCGCACCTATCAATGTGGTGACGCGACGGTGTGGCTCGTCGAGCGCAAGGACGTGCCCGCCGCGCGAGTGCTCACGCTCGCCCGGGCGCGCCTGGTGGAGCGGCTGGGGGAGGGCGTGGTGGTGGCGGAGGGCGCGCTGCCGCTCGCGGGGCGCTCGTGGCCGGCGGCCCGCTTCGCCGTGTGCGAGGTGGGGGACGCGGGCCTGGAGGGACCGGGCTCCTGTCGCGCGGGCGGCTATCTGGTCTCCGTGGCGGGGCTGCTGGGGCGGCAGCGGGAGCTGGGCTGTGTCGCGAAGGACAACGCGCAGCCCGCGTTGACGCGCTGTCTGGAGCTCTTCGAGTTCCTCGCGTCGCGCGGCAGTCCGGAGGGCGAGTCGCTGGACGCGGCGGCGTTGCTGCTGCCTCCGCGTCTGCCCTGGCGCACGCTCGCGGTGCCTCAAGGCTGCCAGCCGTCGTTGTCCACCAGTCGCGATGGACGCATCCGCTGTGACGACGCGTCGTTGGTGTGGAGCGTGTATCGGCCCGCGCGGGAGGAGGTGACGGTGCGCTGGAGGGACCAGAGCGTCGCCGAATTGAGAGCCGCGCTGCCGGGCGCAAGTCCGGTGGAGGAGGTCGAGTGCCTTCTGGAGGAGCGGCCCGCGCGGTGTCAGCGCTTCACCGCGCCGTCCGCGCGCGGCCCGCTCGTCGTCTGGGCTGGGGCGATGCAGTGGGGGGACCGGGCACTGTTCGCTGCGTGCAGCTTCCTCGCGTCGGCCGAGCCCGCGTTCCCCCCGGTCTGCAATGGTGCCTTCTCCGTACCCTGAACCCACTGCCTTCGAGCGAAGGGGCCGCCTCGTGTATGCCTTGCAGGATGTCTCCAAGCGCTTCGGCACCACGCAGGCGCTGCACGCACTGAACCTCACCCTGCCCACGGGGCGGACCACCGTGCTGTTGGGGCCGAGCGGCTGCGGGAAGTCCACGCTGGTGCGATTGCTCAACGGGCTGCTGCATCCGGACACGGGGCAGGTGCTCTATGGGGGCAAGCCCCTGCCCACGGACGCGAAGGCGCTGCTGTCGCTGCGTCATCGGGTGGGCTACGCGCTCCAGGGGGGCGGGCTGTTTCCGCATCTCACGGGAGAGGAGAACGTCACGCTGATGGCGCAGCACCTGCGCTGGTCTCCCGCGAAGACTCGCGAGCGGAGGGACGTGTTGGTGGAGCTGACGCGGTTTCCCGCGGAGGCGCTCGCGCGCTATCCGGCGCAGCTCTCTGGAGGACAGCGGCAGCGGGTGGCGCTGATGCGCGCGCTCATGTTGGACCCGGAGGTGTTGTTGCTCGACGAGCCGCTGGGAGCGTTGGACCCGCTGGTGCGGCACGAACTGCAAGCGGACCTGCGCGCCATCTTCGCGCGGCTGCGCAAGACGGTGGTGCTGGTGACGCATGACCTCGCGGAGGCGGGGTTCCTCGGAGATGACATCGTGCTCATGCGTGAGGGACGCGTGGTGCAGCAGGGCAGCCTCGTGGACCTGGAGACCCGTCCCGCCGACCCGTTCGTCACGCGGTTCATCCAGGCCCAGCGACTGGCTCCGGGGAATGGGGCCTCGGCATGAGCAAGCATGGAACACGCCCGCCGATGGGCCTCGCGGTGCTCCTCCTGTTCTCGCTGGCGCTGACCGCGTGCGAGCGCGCGAGCACGACCCAGGGCGAGCCCTCCGTGCGCGTGGGCTCCAAGAAGTTCACCGAGTCCGTCATCCTCGGAGAGATGGTGTCGCAGCTCGCGCGGAGCACCGGGGCGAGCGTGCGGCACCGGCGCGAGCTCGGTGGCACCGCCGTGCTCTGGGAAGCGCTGCGCCGAGGCGAGCTGGACGTGTATCCCGAGTACACCGGCACGCTGCGCCAGGAGCTGCTCTCCGGCCGCAAGCTGCCCGACGACGCGGCCCTTCGTGTCGCCCTGGCCGAAGAGGGGCTGCGCATGAGCGCGCCGCTCGGCTTCAACAACACCTATGCGCTGGGCATGAAGGAGGCCGAGGCCGAGCGCCTGGGCATCCGGAGCATCTCCGACCTGCGCGAACATCCCGAGCTGCGCTTCGGCTTCAGCAACGAGTTCATGGAGCGCGGCGACGGCTGGCCCGCGCTCCGCGACAGCTACCGTCTCCCCCAGCGCGACGTGCGCGGCCTGGACCATGACCTCGCCTATCGCGGCATGGAGGCGGGTTCCGTCCAGGTGACGGACCTGTACTCCACGGATGCTGAAATCGCCGCCTATGGCCTGCGCGTCCTCGTGGACGACCTGCACCACTTCCCCGCCTACGACGCCGTGCTCCTCTACCGCGCGGACCTGGAGTCACGCGCCCCGGAGGCCCTCGCGGCCATCCTGCGACTCTCCGGCACGCTGTCGGAGGAGAAGATGGTGAAGCTCAACGCCCGCGCGCGACTGGAGCGCGTGCCCGAAGCCCAGGTGGCCTCCGACTTCCTCGCGCAAGCCCTGGGCGTCTCCACCGTGGTGCACGGCGACAGCCTTGTCTCCCGCGTCTGGCTTCGCACCCGGGAGCACTTGTTCCTCGTCGGCGTCTCGCTGCTCGGGGCCCTGGCGCTCGCGGTGCCGCTGGGCGTGCTCGCCTCGCGCAGTCCCCGACTCGGGCAGGGCGTGCTTGGCCTCGCCGGCGTCATCCAGACCATCCCCTCGCTGGCGCTGCTCGTGATGATGATTCCGCTGCTGGGCATCGGCTTCCGGCCGGCCATCGCCGCGCTGTTCCTCTACAGCCTCCTGCCCATCGTCCGGAACACGGCCTCGGGACTCACCGGCATCCCCCTGGAGGTGCGCGAGTCCGCGGACGCGCTGGGCCTGCCTCCACGCGCGCGGCTGTGGCGCATCGATTTGCCCATGGCCTCGCCCTCCATCCTCGCGGGCATCCAGACGGCCGCCGTCATCAACGTGGGCACCGCCACGCTCGGCGCGCTCGTGGGCGCGGGCGGCTACGGCCAGCCCATCCTCACCGGCATCCGCCTGGACGACACGCGCCTCATCCTGGAAGGCGCGGTGCCCGCCGCGGTGCTCGCCCTGCTCGTCAGCGGCGCGTTCGAGGCCCTGGGTCGCGTCCTCGTCCCCAAGGGCCTGCGGCTGCGCGCGGAGTCGGAGTCCCGCTGACGCGCTACACGGGAGACGCGTGCGTCGGCACCGTCTCCACCACCGGCTCCGCCCTCGGCGCATCGGCCGCGAGCCCCGCCGCGCACAGGCTCACCACCGCCATCCACACGAAGTCCGCCAGCAGCAGGTGCACCAACTGCAACCACACCGGCGCCAGCAGCACCACGTTGACCAGGCCCGCCACCAACTGCACCGAGTAGAGGATGGTGATGATGAGCGCCGCGCGCTTCACCTCCACCGAGGGCCGCAGCCGCGCCATCCATCGTCCCATCAGCACCAGCAGCGCCCCCATGGACACCGCGAGCACCGGGTGAAGGATGCGCCGGCGGATGAAGACGTGCGCCGTGTCGGAAACGTCCTGGCGCAGCCCCTCCATCAGCGTCTCCGAGGGGAACAGCGTGTCACCGAGCGCCGCCACCGCGCCGCTCACGCCCAGCAGCAGCATCCCCGCCACGCTCGTGCCCACCAGCACGC
>NZ_JABXEM010000549.1:0-1442 GCF_013372595.1 Myxococcus sp. AM011 | reverse complement strand
CCCCTGGCGAGTCCCCGCCCGGCCTTCCCTTCCTCGAGGGAAGGCCGACGGGAGGTGTGCCTACCGAGCTCCACGCCCGAGCAAAACATGCCTCACGGTGTGGAAAATGATGCCCACGTCCAGGAACAGCGAGCCGTTCTTCACGTAGTACAGGTCGAACTCCAGCTTGTTGCGCGCATCCTCCACGGAGGCTCCGTAGGGGTAGCGAATCTGGGCCCAGCCCGTCAGGCCCGGCTTCACCGCCTCACGCAGCCCGTAGAAGGGAATCTGCTGCTTCAACTGCTCCACGAAGACGGGCCGCTCCGGACGCGGGCCCACGAAGCTCATCTCCCCCATCAACACGTTGAACACCTGGGGAATCTCGTCGATTCGCGTGCGGCGGATGAACTTGCCCACCCGCGTGACACGGTCATCGTTCGCACGAGCCCACACCGCGCCGTTCTTCTCCGCGTCCGTCCGCATGCTGCGGAACTTCCACAAGTAGTACGTCACTCCGCCCAGGCCCGTGCGCTCCTGCCGGTAGAAGACGGGCCCCTTCGAGTCCAGCTTGATTGCCACCGCCACCAGAAGCAGGAACGGTGCCGACAGCGCGAGCAGCAGCGACGCCACCGCCAGGTCGAAGGCCCGCTTGAACGCCCGCCGCAAGGGAGACACCGTCAGCTCGTCCGCGAAGGCGAAGTCGCTCGCGCGGAGGAACTGCACCGGAATCCGCCGCAGCACCCGCTCGCAGAAGCCCGTCGCGTCATACACGCGGCGGCCTTGCAGCCGACAGCTCAGCAGTGAGTCCACCCAGTTGGCCCCGCGCATGTCGTCAGCAGCCTGCACGACATATGCCGCGCCCATCCGGGCCGCCATGTGCTCCAGGGGCTCCTCCGTCTTGCGAGGGTCCACCAGCGCGACGACGCGGTAGCTGCCCTCGCCGCCCGCTTCGATGGCGGTCGCCACCGCGCGGGCCTTGAGGCCGTCGCCGACGATGAGGACCGCGTGCGGCGCCCCCACCAGCGCGCGAATCGACACCCGGACGACGAGGGTGCCAGCCAGCGCGCCCATGGCACCACCGAGCAGCGCGCCCGGAGGCAGCGCGACGGGCAACACCAGCGGGGCCACCAGCATCACCCCGCCCGTCACCATCGCCGTGACACCCGCGGCCTTCAGGAAGCGGTAGCCCCGCGCCCGGTCCTCCGCGGCGACGCGCAAGTCATACAGGTCCAACAGGTACAACGTGAACTGGAACGTGACGACGAAGGCCGCGCCCAGCCCCAGCAGCGTGGGCCACAGCGCCGCCAGCGGCGGCCGCGTCCCAGCAGGCGCGAAGAGTGCCGCACAGGCCGCCGCGCCCATCACGCAGGCCAGTGCGATCGCCGAGCTCTCGGCGAGGAAGAACGTCAGCTTCTTGGCAGAAAAATAATGGTGAAAAACCCGGAGCACATGCCCCTCCAACC
>NZ_JABXEM010000548.1:0-1475 GCF_013372595.1 Myxococcus sp. AM011 | reverse complement strand
GGGATGAGGAGGCCAGCCCTCCGTGAACGACGACCCCGGTTTTATAGTGGGAAGGCGCCCGGCGCGGAAGGCCGGCTGGGTGCCAGCCGTGGAAGCGATGCCCATCCTTGGAATGGGACGGGCCATGCCCGGGTTGACCGGAATCCGGCCCTCACATCCACGGGGGAGGCAATCTCCTCACTTGGGAAGACAATGTGCGCGGAATGACCGCGTGCACCGGTGGCGGGGGTGCGGTTAGGATCGCAGAGCGACGGAGGAGATGGCGATGACGATGAAGCAGGTGGACCCGGGCGTGGAGATGGCCCCAGCCCCGGTGCTGGAAGCGGCGGTGGGCCTCCCCAATGACCTGACGGCGGCGGTGAAGTTCACCCTGCCCACCGACGAGGACATGACGGCGGTGGCGGCCCTGCGCGCCAGCTCCGAACCCTGGAAGAGCCGGGGTGAGACGCAGGAAGACAGCCTCAAGGCCCTGGCCCAGCTCAAGCCCTACATCCACGTGGCGAAGCTGCAGACGCAGATCGTCGGCTACGTCACGGTGGAGCGCGACGGCCCGGTGCCCGGCGCCGCGTACCTGCGCAACATCGTGGTGAAGCAGGAGCTGCGCAAGAAGGGCCTGGGCGCCGTGGTCCTGGAGCAGGCGCTCCGAGCCGCGCGCGACATGTACCGCAAGACGATTGCGCTGCGAGTGGACCCGTCCAACGCCCCCGCGGTGAGCTTCTACCGCAAGGCGGGCTTCACCACCGTGGCCACGGTGGTGTCCAAGAAGTCCGGCAAGCTCCGGCTTCTGATGTCCCGCGAGCTGTAGTTCGCGCGCCCCTGGCTGGCGGGGGGCCGTGCGCCTCCCGCCGCCACCGCTCCGAGCGGGCCCTTGGGCCCCGGAGTCCCCCTCTCACATTTCACATCCAGGCAGGTGTCGACTCTCTGCCTCGACGGGGTGGGTGTGGAGCCCACCGCGCGCGGCGATGCGTGGGACGTACGTCCAGGGGGTGGGCGCTTTTGCGCCAATGTCGACTATCCTGCGGTCCCCCGCGCTCCGCGCTCTGTCACAGCTCGAGTTCGAATCCGCATGAAACCCCTTGCTGAGCTGTTGCGCCATCTGTCGCGGCCCGGAGTGACGGAGCTGACCCTGGCCACCGGGCGTCCTCCCATGATTCGCGGCAGCAACGGCTACGAGCCGGTGGACCCCGCCGCCGTGACGACGGACGACGTCGTCCGAGCCCTCCAGGCCATGGTGGGAGTCGCGCGCGCATCCAGCGTCTCCGACTCGCCCTCCAACTGGTCCGTCAACGCCAATGGCCTGGGCTCGCTGTCCATTGCCGCCGTGCGTCGAGGGGACTTGATGCACCTGCGGCTGTCTCGCGCGGCGGAGGCCTCCACCGCGCCCGCGGCGGCCCCGCCCGCCGCCGCTCCGGCTCCAGCGACACGAGCCGCCCCCGTCGCCCAGGGGTATGCCGCGCCATCGGCCGGGTATGCGC
>NZ_JABXEM010000547.1:0-1486 GCF_013372595.1 Myxococcus sp. AM011 | reverse complement strand
CACTACTGCGTCAGGGGCCCGATGGGTGGACGGGGAGGCCGAGCAGGCGACGTGAGTCGCGGTGGGGGTTGGTGCGGTGGCAGGTGGGGCAGCGCGGCAACCAAGAGGCAATCACTCGCGCCATGGCGAGCCGTGCGGTGATGAGGCTGTCGTGGAAGTGGCGCTCAGGCCGAGAGTGGCTGCGCGTGGGCTTCAGCCGCCCTTCGGGCCGAGGGGGGAAAACGCCACGTGCGTTCGGCCACGAGGAAGGCGTAGCAACACAGCGCGACGGAGACATGGTGATGCCAGCCGGGGAAACGGCGGCCTTCGTAATGGTCCAGGCCCAGTTCCCCCTTGAGGTCCTCGTAGACGCGTTCGGTTCTCCAGCGCTGCATCACCAGACGGATGAGCTGCTTCTTCGTCCGGCCCTCTGGCAGGGATATCAGGAAGTAATTGGCGGGCTCGGGCTCACCGTCGCGCCACTCAATGAGCAGCCCCAGGGGCTCCTGCTCTCGCAGGGGGACGCCCGCGGCGACGACGCGGCGCAGAGCAAAGCGTGCCGACAAGGCGTCTTTCGTACCCTGGCGCCAGGTGCACCGTCGGAAGCCGCCTCGTTCATGAAGGCGCAGGGCCAGGTCCGAAACGCTTTGAGTGTCCTTTCGGGGGCGGTCCTTCGCATCCAAGAGGGAGACGCTCGTCTGTGGGGCCACTGCCACCGCGTAATGCAAGCCCAGCGAGCGAAGGCGCGCACGAAAGTCGCTGGAGCTGCCATAGGCGGTGTCCGCCAGGAGGACGCCCGGAGCCACCCCGTCCTCCACGGCCCGCTCAATCATTCGCAGCGCCAGTTGGGGCTTCGTCCTGAAGGCCACCTCGGCGGGGATGCGGGCCTCGCGGCGACGCGCCTCGTCGCTGGCCCAGCACTCGGGGAGGTACAACTCGAAGTCGACGGGCAGGTGCTCGGTGCGGGTGGCCACGCTGAGGCTGACGCCAATCTGACAGTTGGTCACCTTCCCCGCCGAGCCGGTGTACTGCCGCTGCACGCCCACCGAATGCTTGCCCTGCTTGAGGAAGCCCGTGTCGTCCACAATCCAGGCTTCCACCGACGCCTGCTGCGTCATCGCCTCCAGCGCATACCTCGCAGCCTGGCGCCGCACGTCCCGGTCGCTCCACTTCGAGTCCACCGCGAAGTGCAACAGTCGCTGGTGCATGGCGTCCACCCGCGCGGGGTCCGGACACGCGCGGGCGGCCAAGGGCTCCACGCTCTTGCGCTCGCCATCCCCCAGCAGGCCCATCGCGTAGAGGGCGAACGAGCCCCGCCGACTCTCCTCGCCCAGCACCTCGCCGATTTGCTGGAAGTACCTCTCAAGCCGCTGCACCGCGGCGGCGTTCATGAAGGAGTCCATACCCCATTCATGAGTGGGGCCGATGGCGGCCAATGCAATGAGGGCCTGCCCGCCCAGCCCTCCGCCGCCCATTCCCTCTTCGGCCTACCCCTGATGCAGTAGTG
>NZ_JABXEM010000546.1:0-1497 GCF_013372595.1 Myxococcus sp. AM011 | reverse complement strand
CCCACCGCCTCCTCGCCGCACGGGTGCGTCCGCGCAGCCCGTCATCGAAGAGGACCCGGGCGAGTGGGACGCTCCCTCGGGCGACGTCGAGGTTCCTCCGCGCCGCCGGCCCGCGACGTCCGACTCGATGCGCCGGCCCAGCAGCGCGAACGCCACCCAGGTGGCGCGCACCAGCTCCCGCTCGGACCTGCGCAGCGCCGTCACCAACCCTGGAGAGCCGGCGCCGGCGCCGCGCCGCTCCATGACGCGGGCCGCGCCGGTGGTGGACGTGGATCCTCCCCCGCCGCCACGCTCGCGCTCGTCCGCGTCCATGGATCTGGACGAGCGCACGCGCATGGAGGACGACGAGGACGACGAGCGGACCATGCTTCCGCCGCCGGAGCCCTCGCCGCCGCCGCGCCGTCGCACGGGGATGCAGTCGCAGGTGTCCGCGCCGGAGCCGCCGCAGCGCCGTCGCACCTCCAGTCGCGCGGAGATGCCCGCGCCGCCGCCGTCGCGCTCGCGCGCCTCGCTCTCCGCGGCGCCCGCGGTGCGGGTGCATGACGAGGTCGACCGGGCGATATCGGAAGACTCCCGCCGCAAGCTTCGTACAAACGCGACGCGCAACGTGGCCACGCTGGGCTTCATCGTTGGGTTGCTGGCGGTGGTGGCCATCTTCCACAAGCCCATCCTCGCGGTGCTCAACTCCACCGCGTCGGACGGGCAGGGTGTGCTTCTCACCATCAACGCCAACGAGCGGGTGAAGGTCTCCGTGCGCCACGCGAATGGCTGTGGCGGCTCGCAGCCCGTCACCGAGCTGGGCATGACGCCGCTGACGCTGGTGTCGGGCGCGCACCTGCAGGACACGCTCATCCTGGAGAACGAGCAGCAGGGCATCTACAAGGAGGACACGGACACGCTGGCCTTCGGCGAGCCGGGTCAGGCCAAGGTGCTCACCCAGGAGTTCCGCCGGGGGAGTCTGCTGCTGCTGCTCAAGCCCGACAGCGTGCGCGGCATCACCGTGCGCCGCAGGGGCCAGGACGTCGGCATCTACCAGGGTGGCAACAACAAGGGCCTCAAGATCGAGTTGATGGAGGGCAAGAACAAGCTCGAACTGGACGGTGGCCCGCTGAAGGAGCCGTTCCACTTCGAGGTCGACATCAAGCCCAACAGCATCAACCGGGAGACGCAGGACCTGTCCGCGTTCCTCTGAGCTGGCCCGCCCCGCCTCAGTAGCGGGGCAGGCTCGGGTCCACCTGAAGCGAGTACAGGTCGATGCCGCCTCGCAGCGACACGGCCTGGAGCCCCCTCGACAGCAGATAGGCCGTGCCGTCCAGGCTGCGCACGCCGTGGTGGCAGTAGACGACGACGGGCTTGCCCCGCAGGGCCTCCAACTCGTCGGCGCGCTCGTCCAGCTCCGGCAGCGGGATGAGCACCGACTCCGGCAGCGCGACGTACTCGTTCTCGTGCGGGAAGCGCACGTCCAGCAGGAGGGGGCGGGACTCGGCGGGACCCGCG
>NZ_JABXEM010000545.1:0-1552 GCF_013372595.1 Myxococcus sp. AM011 | reverse complement strand
AATAATACTTATTGTCCTGTAATATATGGTAATTCTTCAGCGGTTGATGCGGAAGTATTTTAACGAGAAATGATACCTAATCCTTGAACATTAGATTTTTTTTTCAAGCAGAAGACGGCATACGAGTTTACTACGCGTCTCGTGGGCTCGGAGATGTGTATAAGAGTCAGATATCAGTCCTCCCAAGCAGGCGCGCACGATTCAGGGTCCTCCGACGCCCTCAGCCGCGCTATGGGTGGGAAACCATGACACCTTCCGACACGCCCCTGCGCGCCGCCGTGTTCGACATGGACGGTACCCTCGTCGACAACATGGTGTTCCATAACCAGGCCTGGGTGGCGCTCGCGCGCAAGCTCGGCCTGTCTCTCACCGCCGACGACTTCCAGACTCGCTTCGCGGGCAAGAAGAACGAAGAAATCCTCCCGGAGCTGCTGGGGCGCGCGCTCGCCACCGACGAGCTGGAGCGGCTCGCGGACGAGAAGGAGAACCACTACCGCACCCTCTACCGGCCCCACCTGCGACTGCACCGGGGCGCGGAGGCCCTCATCTCCCGCCTGCGCGCGGCCGGCATTCCCATGGCCATCGCCACCGCGGCGCCCCATGGCAACCGGGAGCTGGTGATTGACGGACTGGGCCTGCGCCCCGTCTTCCACCGCATCGTCGGCGCCGAGGAGGTCTCCCGGGGCAAGCCCTTCCCGGACATCTTCCTCGCGGCCGCCCAGGGCCTGGGCGTCGAGCCCTCCCAGTGCCTGGCCTTCGAGGACGCCATCCTCGGCGTCATGTCCGCGCGGGACGCCGGAATGCCCGTGGTGGGCCTCACCACCACGACATCCGCGATTCAGCTCCGCCAGGCCGGCGCCCTCTGGACGCTCCCGGATTTCACCACCCTTCCGCCCGAGCTGGAGTCCCGCCTCTTCGGCGTGGGGAGCTGAAGCCCGGGGCCAGGGGCACCCCGCCCCATCGGCCTTGATGGCGCGCCAAAAGGGAGCCAGCGGCGTGGGACGTTGTGTAGTGTTGCCGGCCTCATGACGTCCGCAGCCAAACTCAAGCTTCCCTCGGGTCCATCCCGGCACGTGTATGACGTCATCGTGCTGGGCAGTCAGCTCGGTGGCGCACTCGCGGCCGCGCTGCTCGCCAAGCGTGGCCACCGCGTCCTGATGGTGGAGCACGACGGCATGGGCCCGGGTTACGAGCACGGCGGCTACGTGCTCCCCTACGCGCCCTTCGTCGCGCCGCCTCTCAAGGCCATGCCCGCCGTGGAGGAGGCCCTCACCGAGCTGGGCCTCACCACCACCGTGCAGCGCGCGCTGCGCCCCCACTCGCCCGAGCTGCAGCTCGTCCTGCCCAGAAACCGCATGGACCTGCACTCCGACGCCGCCCGCCGCAAGGCCGAGGTGACGCGCGAGCTGGGCGAAGAGGGCGAGGCGCTCCTGGGCGCGCTGGCCGGCACCACCGCGCAGCACGAGACGAGCGACGCCTTCTTCAAGGCCCACCCCGCCCTTCCTCCCGATGGCTTCTTCGAGGGCTGGGGCCTCAAGAAGCTCATCAAGGC
>NZ_JABXEM010000544.1:0-1568 GCF_013372595.1 Myxococcus sp. AM011 | reverse complement strand
GCCGCTCACGGCCGACGACGTCCCCTCCCCCGCTCCGGGAATGGCGAGCGAGGGCTGCGTGGCGTCCGCGAAGAGCGCCCCGGGCAGCTCCCCGTCCACCGCGCTGCCCAGGATGACGCGATAGCCGGCGGGCAGCACCGACAGCACGGTGTAGCGCTGCTGGAGCGCCCCCTTCGGACAGGTGAAGGTGGCGGACAGCTCCACGAACGTCTGGCGGAGCAACGCGGTGTGGGAGGTGCGTGTGCAGGGCTGGCCGCCAGCGGTGAGCGGCATCGCGTCCCACACGCCGACCTCGAGCGCGGGACGGCGGGCGTCGAGATCCGCCTGGGACACCGTCCCATCCCCGTCCGCGTCCGCGGGGACGAGCAGGCCCAGCGTGCTGGCGGTGAGCGTGACGACCTGGCGCACCTCGGCCTCGGCGGGCCCGGCGCGGCGCACCTGCGTGTAGAGGATGTCGGCGTCGTGGGCGGAGGCGGCGCTCGACAGCAGCCACAGGCCCGCGAGCAGTCCTCTCCAGGGGAACTTCGTCATGGCGCGCGAGCCTGCCGTCCCGGGCGGCTCGCGTCCACAGCCCCCCAGGGCTATTCCGGGATGACCTCCAGTTGGATCTGCTGCCGACCGCTCAAGCCCCCATGCCGGGCGCCACAGCGGGAACAGAAGATGAGCTGATCCCACTCCCAGAGCAGCTTCACGTCCTCACCGCAGCACAGCATGGGAATCACGCGCAGCAGCTCGTCCGGCTCCGGCTCCATCGGCCCCGGCAGCGACTCCGGCGCCACCGCGACGAAGGTCGGCCGGGGGTTGAGCGACAGCGTGCGCGAGACGTGCGCGAGCTGCTCGTAGCGGACGTGGTTCGCCCACGCGCGCGCCACCGCCTCCAGATGCGTCTGCTGCGCGGGGGTGAGGAAGCCGTCCGCCTCCGCGCGATGGCCGCAGTAGGGGCAGCGCCACACGGGCAGCCCCTCCTCGCCTTCGTGCGCGTTCTCCAGCGCGAAGAAGGCCTGGAGCTTGTGCAACAGCGCGCGGGCGTCATGCGGGCCTGGCCGCGTCTTGAAGGGGCGCATGCAACTGGGACACTCGCGGCGCGTGAAGCCCGCGGTGTCCCGAGGCAGCTCCACGCCCTCCGCCTCCAGGCCCGAGCCACTCATGACAGCGCCGTCCGCCGGCCCCGCGACACCACGCCCATCACGAAGGCGAACAGCGCGAAGACCATGAACAGGTGCACCCAGTACCCCTCGGTGGAACCCGCCGTCAGGCCCAGCCCCCACAGCACCATCAGGATCATCCCTATCGTCCAGTACACGCGACACCTCCCCTCGTCCCCTAGCCGGACCGGCGCAAGCTAGGAACGCGAAAGCCCCCAGGCAACCCATGTGCTTTTCACAGGAAGCAAAGTTCCCTCTCCGGGCATTTTTTCCGACCCGTGAGAAGCCGCGCGGCCCATGAGTCAGTCGGAGTTCCAAGAGATCTAAAGGAGATAGAGGCCTGCAACCCCCGCCGAGGGCGCTGGCACGGCGCCTGCTTGGGTGTCTCCCCGTCGGAGTCGAACGAACTGGGGAGGGTGGGAT
>NZ_JABXEM010000543.1:0-1570 GCF_013372595.1 Myxococcus sp. AM011 | reverse complement strand
CGTCCCCACCACGAGGTCTCCCGCCTCGTCCAGCGCGTATGCCATCGGCGCACCTGGGAGAGTCACCCAAGGGATGGCACGCCACCGCCCCTCGGACGCGTCGACACGCACCAGACTCCCCGCGCCGCCAAACAGGTGCGCGAGGCCCTCCACCACCACGAGGGCGCCGTGCATCCGCACGACATGCAGGGGATTGGCGCGGGGCTCCTCCAGCACCGTCACCCGCCCGGCCTCATGCACCTCCAGCGTGCCCCCAAACTCCCCGTCGTCCCACCCGACGAGGCAGGCCTCGCCCATGGCTTCGAGGACGGAGGCGGAGTCCCCTCCAGGCACGGCTGCACACGGACTCCCTAGTGGGGGCGCCTTCGGCTTGTCCCAGTGCAACTGGAGAGAGGTGTGCCCCTCGCGCAGCGTCCACCCTCCGGCGCGTCTTGGACTGATGCGGGCGCAGTCGATGGACTCCGCAGGCTGCACCTCCTGCCCGGAGAGTCCCTCCAAGGCCAACCTCGCGTGGCTCCGCGCCACCGGAGAGGCGTGCTTCGCCACCACCTGCTGGAACAACGGCACCAGTTCCTCCGCATGCGTCCGGAAGGCGTAGCTGCCCAGCGCCCCGACAGCCGCGGCCTGGACTTCGCTGTGCGACGCGTACACCGCCTGGCGCAACGCATCGAGGGCGGCTGCACCTCCCACGCCTCCAAGGGCCTCTGCGGCCCGCGCCCGCCCCCAGCCCTCCTCCCCCGTGGCCAGCAGCCGCAGCAACGGCTCCGTCGCGGCCGGCCGCGCGACGTCCCCCAGGGACACGAGGCTCGCAAGGGCCCGGGCACGGCATTCAGGCACGGCGAGCTGCTGGAGGACCTCGGGCACCGCAGCAGGACTCCCGAAGGCCACCAGCGCCTGCAGCGCCACGGGTGTGAGGCGCACGTCCGGCCGTTGGAGCGCCTGGAGCACCTCGGGCGCGGCCTTCGCGCCTCGGCGCTCGTAGGCCGCCAACGCCGACGCCACGTAGGCCGCTCGCGGGGTGCACGCGTCGAAAACCGCCTCGCAGCTTGGTGCAGGCGGCGACGGGCAGGACGTCCCTGGTGGGCGCCGGAGAGTGGGCTCCTCCAGCTCCCGCGCGAGGAGCGTCCGCAGGCGCGGAACGAACGTCTCCGTGTACATGGAGGGGCGCCGGGCGAGGACGCGGCGCACCAGCACCAGCGCCTCCCAGCTCGACTCCGGATTCTCCAGCACTTCTACGAGCACCGGGGCCAATGTCGGGCCGAGGTGCTCCAGGGCCGACGTGGGCGACTCCAGGAGGTGGCGCACAATGGCTGGCGCTGCTCTCTCGTCATCGAGTGAGGAGAGCGCGTGCAGGGCCAGCCCACCGGGCTCCCGCTCATACGCCTCGATGAGCGCAGGCATAGCGCCCGTGGCCTTCTCTTCCATCTTCGCCAGCGCCTGTGCTGCACCGCCGCGCACGCGACGGTCCGAATGCCGAAGCAGCGAAATCAGCCGAGGGACGACGTCCTCCCCCACGCGCCCCAACTTCCAGGAGGCACACGCCTGCTCCGGCGGCAGCCACTTCTCCCCC
>NZ_JABXEM010000542.1:0-1598 GCF_013372595.1 Myxococcus sp. AM011 | reverse complement strand
GTCACGGGGCGCGGGGTGTCCGTGGTGCGGCTGCGAGTGGGACGGGCCTCGCTCCGGGGCGCGGGCTCCTCGGCCGCCGGCGCGGGGCGCGCGGAGGGCATCTGCGCGCGGACTCCGAGGCGGCGCCCCGCCCCGCCAGGCGTTTGTGGGGCGGAGCCTGGAGCACGGCCTTGCGCGGCTCCGAGTCTGGAGGCGGAGGCGGGGGAGGCGTCGTCGCCGGCTGCATGCTGGTGGCGCGACGCGGGGTGGGCTGCTTCGCGGCGGGCGGCGTCCCCGTGGCGCGGCGAGGCGGAGGCTCCGGAGGGCCGGACGTCGTGTTGATGGTGAGCGGCTCGGGCAGCTCCGGGGCCGGGGCCGGGTTCGAGCCACCCATGGCGAGCATCGCCGCCACGCTCGTCTCGCCCGTGACGTCACCGGAGGGGCCGGCCATGAGCAACTGGCGCGTCTGCTCGCGGCGGTCGGCGAAGAGGCGGCGCATCACCTCGCTGCTCTGCTCGGGGTGCCAGATGAGGGGGCCCACCGCGCGCTCCAGGGCGCGGGCGAACTCCAGCGTGGAGGCGTAGCGGTCCTCGCGGCGCTTGGACAGCGCGCGCAGGACGATGGCGTCCAGCTCCGGCGGTATCTGCTTGTTGGCGCGGGAAGGCGGCGTGACGTCGCACTTCAGCACCGCGTTCATCATCGCCTCGGCCTGCTTCGCGTAGAACAACCGCATGCCGGTGAGCAGCTCGTGCAGCACCACGCCCAGGCTGAACAAGTCGCTGCGCGCGTCCAGCGGCTCGCCCATGATCTGCTCGGGCGACATGTAGCCGCTGGTGCCCTTCACCATGCCCACCGCGGTGCGGCTGGCGCGCGCCAGGCTCTTGGCGATGCCGAAGTCCAACAGCTTGGTGACGCCCTCGTACGTCACCATGATGTTCTTCTCCGCCACGTCACGGTGGATGACGGGCGAAGGGTGGCCGAGCGGGTCCGTGAAGGTGTGCGCGTAGTGCAGCGCCACGGCGGTGTCCCGCACCGCCATCAAACTGAAGCCCATGGGGATGGGGTGGCTGGCCTGCCGACACGCGCGCGCCACCTCCACCAGCGTGGCTCCCGGCACGAACTCCATGGCCAGGAACAGCTCGCCCTCCGCGATGTCCAGGTCGAACACCTGGGCGATGTGCGGGTGGTTGAACGCGGCCGTCACCTTGGCCTCGTCCAGGAACATCCGGATGAACTCTTCCTCGCCTCGGATGTCCGGCAGAATCTGCTTGAGAACCACCAACTTGCGGAATCCAGCGAGGCCCCGCTGGGACGCTAGGAAGATCTCCGCCATCCCGCCCGTGGATAGGCGGCTGAGAACCTCATACTTGCCCAGCGACCGGCCCTTGGAGGCATCCGGCGCGAGCGGCAGCGTCGTCCCACTCATCGGAAGGTGCTCAATCTACACCCGCACCTGGACGGACGCGAAAGTCAGGCCCTAAGAAAAGTCCACGAATATCGACATCTCTGACTTTTCTGTGAATTCACATTCTCACTCCTCGGGAGAAGAGCGTCGCCGTGCGGGGGAAGCGGGGAGGGTGACGGCGAGGGCGTTGAGGAGGCGCAGGTCGGAGCGGGAC
>NZ_JABXEM010000541.1:0-1618 GCF_013372595.1 Myxococcus sp. AM011 | reverse complement strand
GTGGCGAGGAGGGAGTGGCCACCGAGGGAGAAGAAGTCGTCGGTGACGCTGACGGAGTCGAGGTGGAGGACTTCCGCCCAGATGGCGGCGAGACGCATCTCGGTGGGGTTGCGAGGAGCGACGAAGGAGTCGGTGGGGCCAGAGTCAGGAGCCGGGAGGGCCTTCCTGTCGAGCTTGCCGTGGGTGTTGATGGGCAGCGCGTCCAGGGCAACGAAGGCCGAGGGCACCATGTACTCGGGGAGGTGGAGCAGCAGCTCCGCGCGCAGGGCCGAGGTGTCGACGGAGGCCGGGGTGACGTAGGCGACGAGGCGCTTGAGGCCCGGGACGTCCTCGCGGACGAGGGCGGCGGCGTGGTGGACGGAAGGAAGGGCCTCGAGAGCGGCCTCGACTTCACCCAACTCAATGCGGAAGCCGCGCAGCTTCACCTGGAAGTCGATGCGGCCGAGGTACTCGAGGTGGCCATGGGCCAGCCAACGGGCCTTGTCACCGGTGCGGTAGAGGCGAGCGCCGGGCGTGGCACTGAAGGGGTTGGGGACGAAGCGCTCGGCGGTGAGGTCCGGACGGAGGTGGTAGCCGCGAGCGAGGCCGTCGCCGCCGATGAAGAGCTCACCAGGGACGCCAATGGGAGCGGGCTGGAGAGAGGCGTCGAGGATGAAGGTGGAGACGTTGGAGAGCGGCCCACCGAGAGAGGGACGAGCGGAAGCGCGGATGGCGAGCGCGGTGGTGTCGACGGTGGCCTCGGTGGGCCCGTAGACGTTGAAGGCACTTAGCGAAGGCGAAGAAGAGAGCGTCGCCCAGAGGGAGTCGTCGATGGCCTCACCGCCGATGAGGACACGGAGGTGACGGCCGGAGTCCGCGAGGCCCTCGTCGAGGAGGAGGCGGAGGTGAGAGGGGGCGCAGTCGAGGACGTCGAGCTGGTGCTTCTTCAACCACGAGAGAAGCAGGGGGACGTCTTCACGGGCGGCCTGAGGGACGAAGCAGAGGCAGTGGCCGAGGGAGAGGAAGACGAGCTGCTTGACGGAGGCGTCGAAGGAGAGAGGCGCGTTGAGGGAGAGGCGGAGGGGGCGCTGGACGTCTGCGTAGACGGAAGAGGAGAGGGCGGAGAGGAGATTCACCACGGAGGAGTGGTGGACCATGACGCCCTTGGGCCTGCCGGTGGAGCCGGAGGTGTAGATGACGTAGGCGAGGTGGGAAGGGAGGGAAACGCGAGGAGGATTGGAGTCGGGGAGCGCGGCGAGAGAAGCGCGCAGGGCGTCGTCGTCGAGGCAGAGGGCGGAGGCGGAGTCGAGACGAGGCAGGAGGTGGGAGAGGGTGAGGACGAAGGGAGCGCCGGAGTCCTGGAGCATGAAGGCGAGGCGCTCGCGAGGGTAGGCGGAGTCGAGAGGGACGTAGGCGGCGCCGGCCTTGAGGATGGCGAGGAGGGCGACGAGGGAGTCGACAGTGCGCTCCAGGCAGAAGGCGACGCGGACTTCGGGCCCGACGCCGCGAGAGCGCAGCAGGTGGGCGAGCTGGTTTGAGCGCTGATTGAGCTGGAGGAAGGAGAGAGAGGAGGAGTCGTCGAGGACGGCGAGGGCGTCGGGCGTGAGGGCGGCCTGTGCCTCGAAGCGCTCGTGGAAGG
>NZ_JABXEM010000540.1:0-1620 GCF_013372595.1 Myxococcus sp. AM011 | reverse complement strand
TGATTCGACATCCGCGTATCCATCGTCATGACAAAGGCCCGAGAGCGAAATCGAGGGGACACATGGCACCCGCAGCACTCCCGCCAGGACGACGCCACTCGCCAAACGAGAAACACCGCGCATCGCAGCACCTCCCTGCCGAGGCCGGCAGGGGCCGCAGGGGAAGCAATTCAGGAGGGGAGACGGAGGAGCCTCGTCAGGGCCCGTGCCGGCTTCACCCGGTCGGCGGGAATCGCCATGAATGGGAGGCTCACGTCCGTCCTCCGCCAACGCGCGTAGACGTCCCACGCCGTGGCCGTCCATGCATAGCTCGTCCTCCGCAGCCCTCCATTGAAGACGTGGCTCGGGTGCGGGGGCAGTGGAATCGGCTCCCACGGGTTTAGCCGGCCACGAATCAGCAGCGGCAGCCAGCTCGCGAAGGCGAGCAACTCCTCCCCGTAGACAGTCCACTCCAAGCGCAGGCGCGGCTCCCCCAAGGGGTTCGTCACCCCGCTGAGGCCAAACCGACGCAGCATGGCTTCGGGGGGCTCAAAATGGAGTCGGTTCATCGAAATCCGCGTCACCGGCGGCGCCTCGGGGAAATGCCTGTCCGGCCAGGAGTGGCGCGAGAGGTCCACCCGGTTCAGCCACTCCCCTTGCCGCCATACCAGCCGCCGGCCCAGGTGAATCACGGAGGGCAGCGGCTCCGTCTCCGACGCGAGACGTTGAAGAAACTCCGCCCACAGCTTGCTACGCGACAGCCTTGTCATGACTCCACCTCAAGAATGGGTCTCCACCCAACCACCTGCTTGACACCACTCACTCAGGACGCCCTTCCTCCGCGAAGCCATAACCCTGGCCACGCCACCCACGGCTTGCCTCCTCGATGTGTGGGAAGTCCTCCGCGGAGATGAAGGGCACCTTCGCGACATCAATCACCAGCGCACACCTGCGCAGGGACTTGCCGGCGAAGCAGACGCGCTCGCTGGGGGAAACGACGTACCCTCCCGCGCGGTGGTTTTCGTGAATGAGGCGTCGCAGCGCCTTCGTGTCCACCATCTCTCCCCGGTAATCGGTGCGCTTGCAGTACATCCGGTAGGCGTCGTAGGCGGACTCCAGGTGGAGGCACAGCCGGCCCTCGACGAAGGCGTAATGCACGCGGTGCTTCAGCTCGCCCTGAATCGCCATGGTGGACAGCTTCTGGACGAAGACGTCGAGGGCGTTTCGCACGCCCTCCTCTTCCTCGAGGACGTCCTTCAGCACGGCGTCCACGGCCTCACGGGCGCCCAAGTCGGCGGGCAACGGGTAGCCACACTCCTCGGCGAACTGCTCGAAGAGGTGAATGCCCAGCAGCATGGCCGTCACGTTGTCGGTGACGCGCGGAGGCGCCTGGCGCCCCTTCACTAGGCCCTCCGCGACGCCGCGGGCCACGCGGTAGTCCGCGTCGAAGTCCCGCCCCAGGCAGAATTGAATGTAGCGAGGGGCGAAGAGGGCGAGGCGCACAGACGTCACCTCGCGGAAGGCCGCCCGGTAGGCCGGCTGCTGCACCGTCGCCTTCTCCGGGCTGACGGGGAGAATGCGCTCCACGAGTGCCGCTTCCGTGGGCCGCGTCTCTCCGCAGACACACAGCGGCGCCTGCAG